>JBKJNP010000161.1:0-12826 GCA_046593565.1 Sphingomicrobium sp.
GAATACCCGGTTCTTCGCAGGCGAAGAGCGCAACGATCCGCAGGTCATCGATCGCTTCGCCGCGCTCGGCGATCTCTACGTCAACGACGCGTTTTCGGCAGCGCACCGTGCGCATGCCTCCACTGAGGGTATCGCGCACAAGCTTCCGGCGTTCGCGGGGCGCGCGATGGAGGCCGAACTCGACGCGCTCGAGAAAGCGCTGGGCCATCCCGAACACCCCGTCGCGGCGGTCGTCGGCGGCGCGAAAGTGTCGTCGAAGCTCGATGTGCTGCGCCACCTCGTCGACAAGGTCGATCACCTGATCATCGGCGGCGGGATGGCCAACACCTTCCTCGCCGCGCGCGGCGTCGATGTCGGCACATCGCTGTGCGAACATGACCTCGCCGCCACCGCCGAGGCGATCTTGGCGGCGGCCGACGCGGCGAACTGCACCGTTCACCTGCCGTACGATGTCGTCGTCGCGAAGGAGTTCAAGCCCAACCCAGCGACGCGGACGGTCAACGTCCATGAGGTCGCCGCCGACGAGATGATCCTCGATATCGGCCCCGCCGCGACCGAGGCGCTGGCCGATGTGCTCAAGAACTGCCGGACATTGGTGTGGAACGGCCCGCTCGGCGCGTTCGAGACCCCGCCCTTCGACGCCGCCACTGTCGCCCTCGCCAAGACCGCTGCGGCACTCACTGAAGGCGGCAGCCTGGTCTCGGTGGCCGGCGGCGGCGATACTGTCGCGGCATTGAACCAGGCGGGCGTGACGGGTGACTTCACCTTCGTTTCCACCGCTGGCGGCGCATTTCTAGAATGGATGGAAGGCCGCACTCTGCCCGGCGTCGCGGCGCTGTTGAATTAGGAGTTTTGGAATGATCGACCCCGCACTTCTCGACCGCGTCCGCACCGGCACCGGCTTCATCGCCGCGCTCGACCAGTCGGGCGGATCGACCCCCGGCGCGCTCAAAGCCTATGGCGTCGGCGCCGATGCCTTTTCCAATGACGAGGAAATGTACGGCCTGATCCACGCCATGCGCAGCCGGATCATCACCGCGCCCAGCTTCACCGGCGGCAAGGTGCTGGCGGCGATCCTGTTCGAGCGGACGATGGACGGCGCCGCCGATGGCAAGCCGGTGCCCCAAGCCCTGCTCGACCGCGGCGTCCTGCCATTCCTCAAAGTCGACAAGGGACTCGATGACTCGGCAAATGGCGTCAAGATGATGAAGCCGATGCCCGATCTCGATGCCTTGCTCTCCCGTGGCAAGGCCAAGGGCGTCGTCGGAACCAAGATGCGCTCGGTGATTGACGAGGCCAATCCGGCCGGAATCGCCGCGGTGGTCGCGCAGCAGTTCGAGGTCGCCAATCAGATCATCGATGCCGGGCTGATCCCGATCGTCGAGCCAGAAGTGTCGATCAACAGCCCCGAGCGCGCCGCCGCCGAGGACATTTTGCTGGCCGAGCTGACCAAGGCGCTCGATGCGCAAGGCGCGGGCCGCGAGGTGATGCTCAAGCTGACTATCCCGGTGAAGCCCGACCTTTACGCGCCGCTGGTCGCCCACCCTCGGGTGGCGCGCGTGGTTGCATTGTCAGGCGGCTTCGGCCGTGATGAGGCGTGCGTCGAGCTGGCGAGAAACCGCGGCATGATCGCCAGCTTCAGCCGCGCTTTGCTGTCCGACCTGCGCGCGGACATGAGCGACGGTGAGTTCGACGCCGCGCTTGGCAAGGCGATCGACCAGATTTGTGCCGCTTCAATCAGTTGACGCCGCGGTTTCCGATTGAATTTGCACTTGCGATAGAATGCTGCGCGCCGGACACAAGCGGCCGAGCTTTAAGGGCGGCGCAACTTGCCGAAAACGTCGACTGGCGTCGGTTCCTGGCGACCTGCCGCCGGCACCGGATCCAGGGCCTTGCGTGGCGTGCGATCGGGCGTTTCGGGCTTGTCCCCCCCGCTGACGTAGCCAGCCAGCTTGAGTCCGACGCGGTCCAGGTCGCGACAGACGGATTGAGGTCGGCGAACATCTCTGTGCAATTGCTCGACAATTTCGGTCGCGCCGGAATCCCGATCCTGTTCGTGAAGGGGCTCACTTTATCAAAATTGGCTTATGCCGATTCGTTCGTGAAGATGAGCCATGACGTCGATATTCTGGTTCCGCTCGCCGACGTCGATCGGGCGGGCGCCACGCTCACCCGGATGGGTTATGATCAGGCGCTGCCGCGCGATCATCAATTGCCGACCTGGCATCGGATCAACAAGGAATCGGTCTGGACCCGCCGGGGCGGCCCGACGATCGAGCTTCACAGCCGGCTGGCTGACAATGGCCGCCTCATTCCGGCGATTAGCAATGATTCGCCGACGCAGGTGGTGGAGGTCGCCCCAGGCGTTGAATTGCCGACCTTGGCACCCGACGAATTGGTCGCTTATCTGAGCGTCCACGGAGCGTCGAGCGCGTGGTTCAGGCTGAAATGGATCGCGGATCTGGCCGCGTTGCTCGCCGATAGCGGTCCCGGCGAGATCGACCGTCTTGCGGCGCGTGCCTGCGAGCTCGGGACCGGCCGCGCCATGGTCGTGGCCATGTTCCTCGCCAGCCATTCATTCGGGATTTCCGTCGGTCGGGAAACGCAGTTGGCAAGCCAGTCCCTGGCCTGTCGGTTGTTGGCACGGACAAGCTACCGGCAATTGCTTGCCGAGCGCGAGCCGACCGAGCGGTTTCTCGGCACCGCCTCGATTCACCTCAGCCAGCTGCTGCTGATGCCGGGTTCGGCATTTGCGGTGTCCGAATTCTCGCGGCAATTGCGATCCATACTGACCCGCGGTTGATCAGCGCGGTTCGAAGCCGAACAGGCTGGCGGGCGGGGCAGGGGTCGCGCCGGCCATCTTGCCCGGTTCGGCCGAGACCAACGCCAGCCCGGTACCGTGGGTGGCGTAAGCCTCGCCTAGCGTCAGATCGACCGTCTCGCGCCAACCGGCACCGTCGATCCGCGATTTCAGGATCAGCCGCCCGGCCCACACGCAACGCGCATTGATCGGGCAGCGGCTGTCCTCGATCACCGACTGCGGCGTGACCACCAGCGCGCCGACCCGGGTCGATTGGCCGATGGTGGCGAGGCCGTCGTTTCGGACCGGTGATCCGGCAAGCGGGGCAGTGGCACAGGCGCTCAGCGCAAGCGCGGCGGCGAGAAGGGTGGTGATGGCTTTCATTGGACGATCCTTCGCTTGCCGCTAATGAGCGCGTCATGAATGACGATCCCCAAGACGATGCCGACCTGTCGCGCTTCTCCGCGCCCAAACGCACCGAGCCGTGCAAGCTGTACCTGATCAGCCCGCAGGAGGTCGGCGGGGCCTTTCCCGACCGGCTTCGCGCGGCGCTCGGCGGTGGACCGGTGGCGGCCTTCCAGATTCGCGTCAAGGATGTGGAAGAGCATGCACTCGCCCGGCTCGCCGAGCCGTTGCAGGCGATCTGCGCAGAGCATGACGTCGCTTTCATCGTCAACGACAGCATGCGGCTGGCCAAGCGACTTGGCGCCGACGGGGTTCACCTTGGCCAGTCCGACGACGACCCGCGTGAGGCGCGCGACCTGCTCGGCCCCGCGGCGCAGATCGGCCGAACCTGCCACGACAGCCGCCACCTGGCGATGGAAGCGGGGGAGGCGGGGTGCGATTATGTCGCGTTCGGCGCTTTCTATCCGACCAATACCAAGCCGTCGCATTACCGGCCCGATCCGCAATTGCTCGCCTGGTGGTCGGCGATCGCCGAAATCCCCAGCGTCGCGATCGGCGGGATCACCCCGGTCAACGCCGCGCCTTTGGTCGCCGCCGGGGCTGATTTCATCGCCGTCTGCCAGGCGGTGTGGGGGCAGGACGATCCCGCGGCGGCGGTAGGCGACTTCAGTCGCGCCCTGGCGCTCTGATCCGATCCCCGGTCTTGCCCGCGTCGGGCCGCCCTCTATAGGAAGCTCGACGCCGGCAACCGCCGCCTAGATCAAGGACTTGCGTGCTCCCTTACTGGATCCTGTTTGCCTATTTCGCCGCCGGGGCCGCGCTCGATCCGGCGCGTCGTGCTCTCGGCCAGTCTGCGCCGCGCACGTATCTGCTGATCGGTGCCCTGCTGACGACGCTGATGATCGGCACCAGGTTCGACGTTGGCGGCGATTGGCGATCCTACGAATTCATGTTCGGCTTCGTCCGCTACATGAGCCTCGAGCGGGCGCTCGAGTTCGGCGATCCCGGCTATCAATTCCTCAACTGGGTCGTCCAGCAATGGAATGGCGAAATCTGGTGGGTCAATCTGATTTGCGCTTCGGTGTTCGTCTGGGGCCTGACCCGCCTGTGCCTCAACCAGCCGATCCCGTTGCTCGCTGTACTGGTCGCGATACCCTATCTGATCATCGTCGTGGCGATGGGCTATACTCGGCAGGCGGTCGCGATCGGTATCTTGATGGCCGGCCTGGCATCGCTTGGTCGCGGTGGCAGCATCCTGCGTTTCGCCATCTACGTCGCGGTCGCGGCGCTGTTCCACAAGACCGCAGTGCTGGTGCTGCCGCTGGTGATTTTCGCCGGCAAGCGCAACCGCATACTCAACGTCATCGCCGGGGTGGCGGCGTTCGTCCTGTTCTTCGACCTGTTCCTATCCGAATCGACCGACCAGTTCGTCAAGAATTACGTCGAGACGCGCTATTCCTCGCAAGGGGCGTGGATCCGGGTCATCCTCAACCTCATTCCGGCGGTCCTGTTGCTGACCAGGCGAGGCCGGTTCGGATTCACCCCGCAGGAGGAGAAAGTGTGGCGCTACATCGCCATTGCCGCCTGCACTTTGCCGGTCGTCCTGATCGCCACTCCGTCCTCGACCGCGGTCGATCGCATGGCCTTGTACCTGATGCCGTTGCAGATCGTTGTGCTGTCGCGGGCCTATATGTTGTTTGCCAAGCCGCGATCAGGAGTGGCGGCGGTGATCGCCTACAGCTTCCTCGTGCAGCTGGTCTGGCTCAATTTCGCCAGCCACGCCAAATTGTGGTTGCCCTATCGCTCGTTCATGCTCGAAGAGACGACGGACCGAAGGAATGACAATGAACGACGCTGACCAGGCCATTCGAACGGGCGCCCGATGAAGGGCATCGTCCTTGCTGGCGGCAGCGGCAGCCGACTGTTTCCGGCGACGCTGGCGGTCTCCAAGCAATTGCTGCCGGTCTATGACAAGCCGATGATCTATTACCCGCTCGGCGTGCTGATGATGGCCGGGATCCGCGAGATATTGATCATCTCGACCCCGACCGATTTGCCGCGGTTCGAGGCGCTGCTGGGCGATGGCAGCGCGTTCGGGGTCAAGCTGTCCTACGCCGAGCAGGCGGCGCCAAATGGCTTGGCCGAAGCGTTCATCATCGGCCGCGAATTCGTCGGGTCCGATCCGGTCGCGCTCGTGCTTGGCGACAATATCTTTTACGGTGCCGGCCTTGGCGAGATCGTGCGCTCGGCTGCCGCGCAGCAAGGCGGCGCGACCGTCTTCGCTTATGCGGTCGACGACCCCGAGCGCTACGGCGTGGTCGAGTTCGATCCCGCCACCGGCATCGCCCGTTCGATCGAGGAAAAGCCAGCCGCGCCAAAGTCGCACTGGGCGGTGACCGGCCTCTATTTCTACGACAATACGGTGCTCGACGTCGCCGCGGGCCTCGCCCCGTCGCCGCGCGGTGAGCTGGAGATCACCGACGTCAACCGCGCCTATCTCGACGCCGGCAAGTTGCAGGTGGTCCGCCTCGGTCGCGGTTTCGCCTGGCTCGACACCGGCACCCACGACAGCCTTCACGACGCCTCTTCCTACGTCCGCACGATCGAGAAACGGCAGGGCTACAAGGTGATGTGCCTCGAGGAGATCGCGCTCGAGCTCGGCTATCTCACCCCCGCGCAAGTGGTCGCTCGCGCCGATGCGCTGGGAAAGACCGATTATGCGACCTATTTGCGCCGCCGCGCCGACGAAGTCGCGCATGGTTGAAATCCGCCTCCTCGCGCTCGACGGCCTGCTCGAAATCAGGCCCAGGCGCTTCGCCGACGATCGCGGTTTCTTTTCCGAGACGTGGAATGCGGTCGCGTGGCGCGAATCAGGGATCGAGGTTGATTTCGTCCAGGACAATCATTCGCTGTCGAGGGCGCGCGGGACGTTGCGCGGCCTGCATTTCCAGGCGTCACCGGCGGCGCAGGCCAAGCTGGTGCGCGTAACGCGCGGCTCGGCATTCGACGTTGCGGTCGACCTTCGTCCGACCTCGCCGACCTATCGCCAGTGGGCGGGCGTGACCCTGTCAGCAGCGGAATGGAACCAGTTGCTGATTCCCGAGGGATTCGCCCATGGTTTCCTGACGTTGGAGCCCGACACCGAGGTCCAGTATAAGGCGAGTGCGGTTTATTCGCCGGCTCACGACCGCGCGATCCGGTTCGACGATCCGGCCATCGACATCGCCTGGCCGATCCCCGCCGACGACCTCATCCTGTCCGACCGCGACCGCGCCGCGCCCCTGCTCGCCGATGTGGAGACCGGATTTTGACCCAGCGTCGCATCCTCGTCACCGGCGGCGCCGGCTTCATCGGAGGCGCGGTGGTGCGACGGCTGGTCGGCGAGGGCCATCGCGTCGTCAATCTCGACAAATTGACCTATTCTGGCAACCTCGCCTCGCTCAGCGCCGTCGCCGATTCCCCCAACTACCGCTTCGTCCAGGCCGACATCGCCGACCATGACATTGTCTCACGCCTGCTCGCCGATGAACGCATCGACGCGATCATGCACCTCGCCGCCGAAAGCCACGTCGATCGCTCGATCGATGGCCCGGGAATCTTCGTCGAGACCAACGTCACCGGCACATTCAAACTTCTCAATGCCGCGCTCGGCTACTGGCGCTCGCTTGAGGGCGAGGCTCGGGCCAATTTCCGCTTCCACCACATCTCGACCGACGAGGTATTCGGCGACCTGCCGTTCGACAGCGGCATCTTCACCGAGGAAACCGCCTACTCGCCATCCTCGCCTTATTCGGCTTCCAAGGCGGCCGCCGACCACTTCGTCCGCGCTTGGCACGACACCTACGGCTTGCCGGTGGTGCTTTCCAACTGCTCGAACAATTACGGGCCCTATCATTTCCCCGAAAAACTGATTCCCCTCGTCATCCTCAATGCGCTCGAAGGCAAACCGCTGCCGGTCTACGGCAAGGGCGAGAATGTCCGCGATTGGCTCCATGTCGACGATCACGCCGCCGCGCTCGAATTGGTGCTGACCAAGGGCAGGGTGGGGCAAAGCTACAATGTTGGCGGCCGCGCCGAGCGGACCAATTTGCAGGTGGTCGAGGCGATCTGCGACTTGCTCGATGCCCGGGTCCCGCTCGACCGGCCCCGCCGCGAGCTCATCACCTACGTCACCGACCGCCCCGGCCACGACCGCCGCTATGCGATCGACCCGGCCAAGATTGAGCGCGAGCTTGGCTGGCAGGCGGATCACACCTTCGAAGCGGGCCTTGCCGAGACGATCGACTGGTTCCTCGCCAACGAGGCCTGGTGGCGCCCGATCCGCGACGGCAATTACAGCGGAGCGCGACTGGGCCAAAGCTCTAGCGCAACACCTGGATGAAAATCCTCGTCACCGGCCGCCACGGCCAGCTCGCGCAAAGCCTCGCCGAACGTGGCGGCGGCGATGTGCTGCTGATGGGCCGCCCCGAGATCGACCTCGCCATCCCCGGCTCGGCTCGCAGCGCGATCCTGACCGCCCGGCCGAGCCTGATCGTCAACGCCGCCGCCTTCACCGCCGTCGACCTCGCCGAGACCGAGGAGGCCGCCGCCCACCGCATCAATGCCGACGGAGCGGGGGAAGTCGCCGCAGCTGCGCGCGAACTGCGCGTGCCGATCATTCACATCTCGACCGATTACGTGTTCGATGGCCGCGCCACCGCGCCCTATGCGGAAGAGACCGCGCCCGCCCCGATCAACGTTTACGGCCGCACCAAATTGGCCGGCGAGGAAGCGGTCCGCGCCGCCAATCCCGACCACATCATCCTGCGCACTTCATGGCTGATCAGCCCGTTCGGAAAGAATTTCGTCCGCACGATGGTCGACCTCGGCCGGCAGCGCGACACGCTGTCGGTGGTCGCCGACCAGTACGGCAACGCGACCTCGGCGCTCGACCTCGCCGACGCGATCCTCGCCATCGCGGGCCGTTGGGCGACCGGGGACCGCACCGGCCTGGGCGAGACCTACCACCTCGCCGGCAGCGGTATCGCCAGCTGGTTCGATCTCGCCGTCGCGGTTCAGCAGGAGGCGAAGACCGGCGCGACCGTCACCCCCATCACCACCGCCGACTGGCCAACCCCCGCCGCGCGCCCGGCCTATTCCGCGCTCGATACCGCCAGGTTCGCCCGCGATTTCGGTCATACCATGCCCGACTGGCGCCAATCGCTCGCCCCGATCGTCGCGCGCCTGACCGCCTGATGCGCCCCCCTACCGACATTAAAGTCGCCGCTTTCACCAAATATGACCGCGAGGCTGCCAGCACCCGCCAGCGCGTGCTGCAATATCTGCCGTACCTCGCCGCCGCCGGGATTCAGGTCGAGGTTCACCCGCTGCTCGACGATGCCTACGTCCGCGCGCTCGCCTCGGGCGCTGCCGCATCGAAAACCGCGATCGCCGCCGCTTACGCCCGCCGCCTGCGCCAATTGCTCAAAAGCCAGTCCGCCGACCTCATCTGGGTCTATGCCGAGCTCTTCCCATGGCTCCCCGCATCATTCGAGCGGCTCGCCTTACGCTCCGGCAAGCCGCTCGTTTACGACTTCGACGACCCTTTCTTCCACCCCTATGACGATCATCCCAACGCCATCATTCGCCGCGCACTGAGCGGTAAACTCAAGCCACTGATCCACGGCGCGGCGTCGGTGTGCGCTGGCAATGACCATCTCAAGGACTACGCCGACCGTGCTGGCGCTAACGCGATCGTCCTCCCGACCGTGGTCGATATCGACCAATATGTCCCCGCCACGACTCGCCCGGACCGCCCGCTGACCATCGGCTGGATCGGCTCACCCTCGACCTGGGGGTTCGTCCGCCCCTTGCTCCCCTTGCTCGCCGAGCTGTGCCGCACCCGAGGCGTGTCCTTCAGCGCGGTCGGGGCGGGGGCCGCCGCCGAGGCCGACCGGTTTGACGGACTGACCTTCACGCCGTGGAGCGAGGCGGGCGAAATCGCCGCCGTCCAGGCGATGGACATTGGCATCATGCCGCTCCCCGACGAACCGTGGGCGCGCGGCAAGAGCGGCTACAAACTGGTCCAATATATGGCGTGCGGCTTGCCGGTCGTAGCCTCGCCGGTCGGGGTCAACACGACCATCGTCGCGGACGGCGAAACCAGCCTGCTTGCCACCGATCCCGACCAGTGGCGCGCGGCTCTGACCCGATTGATCGACGACCCGGCCCTGCGTGCTGCCATGGGCCAGGCGGGCAGGGCGCGCGCGGTTGAAGCTTACTCGCTCCAGGCCCACGCTCCGAGGCTGGTCGAGGTGATGCGCGGGGCGGTTGGCGGCTAGAGCGCGAACAATTCGCCGAGCGCGGCGCGTGCCCGCTTCGGCGAGAATCTTTCCGCCACCAATGCCCGTCCTGCCTCGCCCATCGCCGCCGCCTCTTGCCGATGATCAAGCAGCCAGGCGATCCGCTCGGCAATCGCCTTTGAGTCGCCGATCGGGACCAGGAAGCCGGTCCGGCCATCCTCGATTATCTCCTCCGGCCCGCCGCATCTGGTCGCGACCACCGGAAGTCCCGCCGCGCTGCCGTCGAGGCAGGTGATCGAGAAGGATTCGGATTCGGAGCAATTGAGCGCGGCGAACGCCTGGGCATAATGCCGCGCCACATCATTGGTCGCGCCGACGAATTCGATCCGCTCGGGGGCCGGTCCGTCCGCCGCCAGCTGCTTCAGCCTCGCGGTGAAGGCGCGATTCTTGTCCAGTCCCATGTCACCGCCGACGAACCGCAACCGCGCCTCGGGGTATAATCCCGCGATCCGGTTAAACGCCGAAATTGCTACGTCCTGTCCTTTGCCCTCGATCATATTGCCGACGAACAACATCAACGGCTGCGCAAGGTCGGGCTGAGCGATCTTGACGTGCGACAGGCTGACCTGGCCATAGACCAGCCGCGTTGGCGTGCCGGGGTCAAGCAGTCGCTGGATGAAGCGGGACACCGCCGCCATTTCGGTCGAGCACCCGCGCGCGGCGGCCAGCCAGAAACGACCGGCGGCGCCGTAGCGGGCCGGATCGATCCGGACGAACGTCACGATCCGCCCGCGGTAGCCCAGCAACCGCAGCACTGCGCCGTGGAGCAAATAGAAATCGTTGAGTTGCAGCCGTTCGCTCCCGCGCCGCCGCATCGCCAACCTGAGCTGGATCGCCGACAGCAGCAAGGCGGGCAGATAGAAGATCGCATTGAGAATCTTCTTGCGCGGTGAGACGAACGGCAGCGTCAGCACCTCGGCGAAGGCGGTGGTCCGCTCCGCCGGGACACGGTGGAAGCTGGACAGCACCAGGACCGTGGCCAATTGCTCCTTGAGCAATTTCGCCTGCCGCGCCGCCGAAATCAGGGCGCCGGTCACGTCGATTGAACCATCGACGATGAACAGTACGGGTTTGTCGGCAGGCATCAGTCGTTGGTCGAAGCGCGAAGCGATTCGGCGATCGCGGCCCGGCTCCACAAGCCGACATAGCGGGGGAAATCACTGCCCTTGCGATAGTCGGGGAGATACGCCTCCGCGGGTGCCAAACCAATCGGCGGCCGCTCAAGGTCGAGGAACCGGAATCCCCCCAGCGGAACGTCGAGATTGCTGTGCAACCAGCGCGCCCGATGGGTGGTCAGCAGCGCATACGGGATCGACGAGCGCGCGAAATTCTCGAACGCGCGGCGGATGTCGGCGAACGGCAAATGGAACAGGCAGTCGCGGCAATGCCACACATCGGCCGCGGGGAAGGGGTCGCTGCAAATGTCGAATATGCTAAGGTCGAAATCGGGATGGGCTTTACGCAAATCCGCGATCAGGCTCGCCGAAATATCCCCGCCGGCATAGGTGACGTTCGGATCACGGGCGAGGCCGATGCTCCAGTTGAGATCCCCGCACGGCGCATCGAACAGGCGGCCCAGCTTTCGCTCGGAGACCAGCGCCCGGAGCCGCGCCAGATAGGCCATCGAGAAGTCGACTTCCGACCCGACGCCGCTGCGGCTTTCGCCCGATCCCCAGAAATTTGAGCGATAGATGCTGTCGAACACGTCGGCGCGGTCGGTCAATTGCCCGGTGGTCGGGTTGGGGAAGGCGCGCGGAAAGGGGTTGATGCCGAACGGCCGGCCGACGCGATTGACGATCCGCTTGGCGAGCAGAATCGGCCCTGTCGCAACTTCTTCGTCCATCTGCCTTACTCCCTGCGCACCGTCGCGACTGGCTCTTCCCTTATGGGCTTGGTCAAGGCAAGCGAAGGCCCACCTTATCGAAAGTCATTCGTGCCGAAATCCTCGATCCTGATGCTGATCACCAACCTCACCTTCGGCGGGGCGCAGCGGGTGTTTTTCGATCATAGCCGCTTGCTCGGCGCCAGGCATGACGTCACCGAAATCGTCTTCAATCGCGCAGACGGCCACGCGTTCGAAAGCGGCAATCCGATCCTCAGCCTCGATGTGGTCGGCGGCGGCAGTGCGCTCAACAAGCTGGCCAATGTCGCCCGGCGGGTGCGTCGGCTCACCGCGCTCAAGCGCCGCCTTCGCCCGGCCCTGACCATTAGCCATCTCGAGGGCGCGGACTACGTTAATCTGCTCGCCCGCGGCCCGGGCAAAAGGCTGCTGGTGATCCACGGATCGAAACTCCACGATGCCCGGATGAGCGGTCCGGTCGGCTGGCTCCGTCGGCACGTGCTGATCCCCTTTTTGTACAATCGCGCCGACGCGATCGTCACCGTCAGCCGCGAAATCGGGGTAGAGCTCGAAGCGCTCGGGGTGCGCGGGGTGCTGATCCATCCGATCCACAATTTCTTCGACCCCGCCGCGATTCGTGCGCGGTCGCTCAAGCCGCTGTCAGCCGACGAGCAATCCCTGTTCGCCGGACCGCCGGTGCTGGTCACTAGCGGGCGGCTGACCCTGCAAAAAAATCACGCCGCAATGATCGCCTTGTTCGCTTCCCTGCTCAAGCGCCGCCCGGCGCGGCTGGTGCTGATTGGCGATGGCGAGCTTCGCGCATCGCTGATCGACCAGGCCAAAACGCTTGGCCTTTGCGTTGCGGAAGGGGCGGCGGGCGAGGCCGATGTCTATTTCCTCGGCTTCCAGGACAATCCGTTCCGCCTCCAGCGCCACGCCGATTTGTTCCTGTTGACCTCGGGCTGGGAGGGGTTTCCGATGGTGGTGGGGGAGGCGATGGCGTGCGGCCTGCCGGTCGTCAGCGCCGACTGCCCGACCGGCCCGCGCGAATTTCTTGCGCCGGACACGATCGGCCACGCGGTCCGCCCGCTGCTCACTGCCGAACCCGGGCCTTATGGCATGCTGATGCCGATCCCGGCGGTCGACGATCCGGCGACGATCGATCCGTGGGTCGAAACGCTCGACCGACTGCTCGGCGACCCGGCCGAGCGCAGTCGCCTCGCCGCGCTATCGCTCGCCCGTGCGGAAGATTTCTCGCGCGACACGATCGCCCCTCAGTGGCTGGCGTTGATCGACTCGCTGATTGGCCCGTCCGCCACCTCGGCATAAAGCCGAGCATAGGCCGCCGCGCACACCCCCATGTCGAACTTGGCAAACGCCGCCGGGGCCAGCGCGGCATGGCGCCGCCGAAGCGCCGGATCGTCCAGATAAGCCCGCATC
>JBKJNP010000205.1:0-11092 GCA_046593565.1 Sphingomicrobium sp.
TGGCGCTTCATTCCCTGATGATGTCCGCGCATCGACTGCATTTCGTCCCCAGCAACAAAGCCGTCGCGATTGACGTCCATTTGAGTGAAATGGGTCCGCACCTTGGCGACCGCTTGAACGCGGGTCTGGGTCACGTCCATGCGGTGCGCCATCGGCGGTGTCATCGGTGCTATCGGTGCAATCGCCGCAATCGCCGGGGCTTGCATCTGCGCCATTGCGGGGACGGCCAACATCAGCGCGGTTGCGCCCAATAATATCCGGTTCATGATCTCTTCCCTCCGTCCAGGAGCGGTGAGGCTAAGCGTCCGAATCTGTATCGCGCTTGAATGGCGGGGGACGCGGTGGCAAGCGGCTGACCCATGACCCAGATCCCTTATTCCGACCAATCGGTCCGCCGCGTGGTGCTTGCCTATTCCGGCGGGCTCGACACCAGCGTGATCCTCAAATGGCTTCAGCAGAACTATGGCTGCGAGGTGGTGACCTTCACCGCTGACCTCGGCCAGGGCGAGGAGATCGAGCCGGCGCGGGCCAAGGCTGAGATGATGGGGGTCAAGCCCGAGCATATTTTCATCGACGATCTGCGCGAGGAATTCGTTGGGGACTATGTGTTCCCGATGATGCGCGCCAACGCGCTGTACGAAGGGCTGTACCTGCTCGGCACCTCGATCGCGCGGCCGCTGATCGCCAAGCGCCAAGTCGAGATTGCGCGTCAGGTGGGCGCCGATGCGGTCAGCCATGGCGCGACCGGCAAGGGCAATGACCAGGTGCGGTTTGAGCTGGGCTATTATGCGCTTGCCCCAGACATCAAGGTCATCGCCCCGTGGCGCGAATGGGATTTGACCAGCCGTACCGCGTTGATCGACTTCGCCGAGAAGAACCAGATCCCGGTGCCCAAGGACAAGCGCGGGGAAAGCCCTTTCTCGACCGACGCCAATCTGCTCCACACATCGTCAGAGGGAAAAGTGCTCGAGGATCCGTGGGACGAGGTGCCGGACTATGTCTATTCGCGCACCGACGACTTTATCACCGCGCCCGATACGCCCGAAGAAATCACCATCCAGTTCAAGGGCGGCGATGCGATTGCGGTCAATGGCGAGGCCCTGTCGCCGGCAATGCTGCTCACGAAGCTCAATGAGCTTGGCAAGCGGCACGGCATCGGCCGGCTCGATCTGGTCGAAAACCGCTTTGTGGGCATGAAGAGCCGCGGCATGTACGAAACGCCGGGCGGCACGATTTATCACGCCGCCCATCGCGCGATCGAGCAGCTCACGCTCGACCGCGGCGCCGCGCATCTCAAGGATGAGCTGATGCCGCGCTATGCCGAGCTGGTCTATAACGGCTTCTGGTTCAGCCCCGAACGCGAGATGCTCCAGGCGGCGATCGATCTCAGCCAAGCCAAGGTCGACGGCGAGGTGCGGATGAAGCTCTACAAGGGCGGTGTCCACATCACCGGGCGGCGCTCGCCAAACTCGCTGTACAGCGAGAAAGTGGTGACGTTCGAGGATGACGCCGGCGCTTACGACCAGCGCGACGCCGAAGGCTTCATCAAGTTGAACGCGCTTCGGCTTCGTCTTCTCGGGCGGCGGGATCGATGATCCCGCCTGTCTGCTTGGAAGAATTGGGCGACCAATAGTGCCCGATCGGCCGCATCTGCTGGCCAGCGGGGCAGCCGCCGCGCCTGCGCCCAAAGGCGGTCCGCGGCCGTGGTGGGAAAGCCGACCGTTCGTCGTGACGATGATCCTGATCGCGTTCGTGCCTTTGCTCTATCCGCCCGTTCCGCCCTTGGTCGATCTGCTCGGCCATATGGGCCGCTACCGGGTCGAGCTCGACCTCGCGAGCTCGCCCGACCTACAACGCTTCTTCGGCTTTCAATGGCAGATGATCGGCAATCTTGGTGTCGATCTCCTGATCGTGCCCCTGTCGAAAATTGTCGGGCTCGAACTGGCGGTCAAACTGATCGTCATGTCGATCCCGCCGCTGACCGTGGCCGGTTTTCTGTGGGTCGCGCGCGAGGTGCACAACCGGATTCCCCCGACCGCCTTGTTCGCCTTGCCATTCGCGTTCGGCCATCCGTTCCTGTTCGGCTTCGTCAATTATTCGCTGGCGATGGCGTTCGCCTTTCTCGCCTTCGGGCTTTGGCTCAGGCTCGGGCGGCAGGGGCGGACCGGGCTTCGCGCGACCCTGTTCGTGCCGATCTCGTTCGTCATCTTCATCACCCACACCTTCGGCTGGGGGACACTTGGCCTGCTCGCTTTTTCGGCCGAGGCCGTGCGCCAGCATGATCGCGGTATCGGTTGGTGGCGGTCGGCGTTGCGCGCAGGCATGCATGCGGCGGTCATGGCCGGGCCGCTGTTGCTGGTCCTGTTGTGGCGCAGCGGGGTCAGCCAGGGAATGACCACCGACTGGTTCAACTTCCCCGCCAAATTGATGTGGCTGGCGATGGCGCTGCGTGACCGCTGGCAATTGCTCGACATGGCGTCGGTCGCGATTGCCCTGACCATGCTGATCTTCGCCTGGCGACGGTCCGAACTGACGCTGTCGCGCAACCTCGCTTTTTCGGCGATCGTGCTGTTCGTGGTGTTCCTGGTGCTGCCGCGGATCGTATTCGGATCGGCCTATGCCGACATGCGGC
Organism: Sphingomicrobium sp.; assembly: GCA_046593565.1. Lineage (GTDB taxonomy): Bacteria > Pseudomonadota > Alphaproteobacteria > Sphingomonadales > Sphingomonadaceae > Sphingomicrobium. Next base: position 2,633 of record JBKJNP010000205.1, read on the forward strand.
TGGTGCCGTTCCTGATCGCCACCACCCTGCTCGGGATCCGCTTCAAGGATGCTACCGATTATCGGCTGGCGCGTAATCTCGCGCTGATCGGGCTGGCGTTTTACGTGGGTCGGATTGCGGTGACCACGACCAGTCTCGCAATTGCTGCCAACAACCAGTCGGCGCGGCTGGAAGCGCTCGACCATGTCCCGCGTGGCGCGCGGCTGGTGCATTTCGTGGCCGAGGATTGCGCGACCCTGTGGGCCTTGCCGCGCAACACGCATCTCGGCGCAATGGCGATCGTGCGCCGTCACGCTTTTTCCAACGACCAGTGGGCGGTCGAGGGCGCGAATTTGCTGTCGGTGCGGCACATTGTCGCGCGCCGCTTTCGCGCCGACCCGTCACAGATCGTTCGCCCAGCCCAATGCGCCAATCGCGACGCCTGGCCGGTCGACCGCGCGCTGGCGAGCTTCCCGCGCGCTGCGTTCGACTATGTCTGGACCATCGACTTTACCGCGCAACCGGCGGGCTATGTCCCGATATGGCGCGGAGAGGGAAGCGCGCTCTATGCAAAAGCCGGCTTGGCCAAATCCGCGCGACCGGCCAAAGAAGGGCCATGACCGCGCTTTCGATCGTTGTTCCCTGCTTTAACGAGCAGGAATGCTTGCCCACCCTGCACCAGAGGCTGTCGGCGGCGGCCAAGGCCGCGGTCGGCGACGATTATGAGCTGGTGCTGGTCAATGACGGGTCGAAGGACACTACCTGGTCGCTGATGCGCGATCTGGCGGCGACCGATCCGCGGCTCGTCGCGATCGACCTGTCGCGCAACCACGGTCACCAATTGGCGCTGACCGCCGGGCTCGACCTGGCGCGCGGCGAGACTATCCTGATCATCGATGCCGATCTGCAGGACCCGCCCGAATTGCTCGGCGAGATGCTGGTGTCGATGCGAAGCCAGGGCGCGGACGTGGTCTATGGCGTGCGCACGCAACGCGTCGGCGAGACAAAATTCAAGCGCGCCACCGCCCATGCTTTTTACCGCATGCTGGCCAATGCAACCGAGGTCGACATCCCGCTCGACGCCGGCGATTTCCGGCTGATGAGCCGCCGGGCACTGGACGCGCTTCTGGCGATGCCCGAGCAGGCGCGCTTCATCCGCGGGATGGTGGCGTGGATCGGGTTCAAGCAAGTGCCTTTCCCCTACAAGCGCGACGAGCGGCTCGCCGGGGTGACCAAATATCCATTGTCGAAGATGATCCGCTTCGCCCTGGACGCGCTGACCGGCTTCTCCTCCGCACCGCTCAAGCTCGCCAGCCATGCCGGCCTCGCGCTGGCGTTCGGGTCGGTGCTGATCATCCTCTACATTCTCGCCGCCTGGGCATCGGGCCAGACTATCCAGGGCTGGACCTCGCTAATGCTGGTGGTGGTGTCGTTGGGCGCGGTGCAGATGTTCGTGTTGGCGCTGATGGGCGAATATATCGGGCGCCTTTATAGCCAGTCGAAGCATCGCCCGCTTTATATCGTCCAGGATGTGGTCGGCGGCGCGGTCGATCGCGTTGGCAGCGGACTCGGAATTGTCGCCTCAGCCAAAGGTCCAGCGGCGATGGAGCCAGAAGGTCATCAGCGGGGTAGCCAAGATATTGGGGACGATCGGCCACCAGGTCGGCCCGCCGAGCCGCTCGACCAATAGCCATACCCACCAGCTGTTGATCGCATAGCCGATCAAATTGACCGCGACGAACCGCGCCCCCATCCGCCCATGATCGTCGCGTGTCCCATGGCCGGCAAAGCTGATCCAGCCATGGGCGAAGTAGCCGACGATGACGCCCACGATCCACGCAATGGCGATTGCCACCAACGGCGAGGTGGTGCGGGTTTCGGCGAGGCCATAGTAAATTGCCTGCCCGCCGGCGGTGATCGCTGCGCCGATGATGCCATAGCGGGCCAGCTGGAAGAATGCGGCGCGCGCTTGCGGGTCGGCAGCTACGCGGTCGAGACGCTGTTTCACCGGCGCGCGGCGGCTTCGAACTTGGCCTTGGCCATGGCGATCGGCTTGACCAGCGCAGTCGGGATCATCCGCACCGCGGCGCGGCGCAGCGCCCATTTCATGTCGCCGCCGATGGTCAACTTCTGGGCGTCGGGGACGCGGGAGGCGAGGATCGCTTTGGACAGGCGCTTCTGCCCGGCGCCATTGGCGTAAATGTAGCTGTTGAAGCGATACCAAGGCATCACGCCCACCTTGTCGACCAGCCCGGGGCGGACGAAATCGAACGGCGCATATCCCCGCGCGGCGAACTTGGCGCGCCAATATTCGGGCGGCTGCTCATTGACATGATGCTCGCCACCCTGGTGCGGCACCGCGGCCGAAAACAGGATGATGTCGCCGTGGGCGATCAAATTGTCGACGAACAGATCGGCCTTGGCGTGGGGCAGATGCTCGGCCACTTCCAACGTCTGGACCAGGTCAAAGCGGCGTTTCAGGTCGAGCGGGGTGGCGAGATCGTGGGCGATGAAATTGCCCGCCGGGATCGCCAGTTGGTCGCGCTGGACATAATCGCCATCGACCGCGACGACATCCTTGACCCCCGCGGCAAGCCATTCCGCCGCCCACGCGCCATGACCCGCGCCGATGTCGAGCAGGCTGGCGATCTTGATCTCGGGCCGCAGCAGTCCCGCCACCGCGCGCGCGGAACGGCGCGATCCGGCGTCGATATAATCGTAGAAATCGTGCGAATATTGATGCTCGATCATCGCGTCCCGCCGCCAGAGCCTTGCCGTTAACTGGATGCACGCTAGAGCGCGAAACTTAAATTAGTGCAAGGATGAGCAGTGTTCGAGCGGCAATTGAACTTTATCGATCGCAATTGGCGCTGGCTAATGGTCCTCGCCTGGGTGCTGTTCGCCGCCTGGCTGCTCTATTCCAAATGGAACAATGTCATGGGCTTCGTGCTCAGCGACACCGACGACAATATGCGGATGAGCCAGGTCCGCGCCTGGCTCAACGGCGGGCAGGGCTGGTACGACCTTCGACAATATAAGCTCAACTGGCCCGAGGGGGCGAACATCCACTGGTCGCGGCTGGTCGATTTGCCGCTTGCCGGGCTGATCCTGCTCGGACGGTTGTTCCTGACCGGACCCCATGCCGAGCAATTCGCCGTCGCGGTCGCGCCGCTGGTGCCGTTCCTGCTGCTGATCTTCGCGCTGTCGCTGACCGTCCGCCGGCTGGTCCACCCCGCCGCCTGGCCGCTGGCGATCGTCTGCCTGTTCTTCGCCGCCTCGGCCACCGGCCAGTTCGTGCCGACGCGGATCGACCATCACGGCTGGCAACTCGCGTTCCTTGCGCTCGGCATCTCGGGGATCGCCGACCCCAGGCGCGCCCGCGGCGGTGCGGTGCTGGGTCTGGCCGGGGCGCTGTCGCTAAGCATCGGACTGGAGGCGCTGATCTATATCGCGCTGGCCGGCGGCACGATGGTCCTGTTCTGGGTGATCGACGCGGGCGAACGACGTCGGCTCGCAACCTATGCCGGAAGCCTCGCCGGGGGCACCGCATTGGGCTTCGTCGTCTTCGCTTCCTACGCCAACCGCCTGCCAGTGTGCGACGCGCTGTCGCCGGTGTGGCTGGCCGACGCTTTGCTCGGCGGCGCACTGATGCTTGGGCTGGCGTGGTGGTCACCAAAACGCTGGGCGATCCGCCTCGGCGGCGCGGTGGTGGCGGGAGGAATCGTGATCGCCTTCCATGCGCTCGCCTGGCCGCACTGTCTGGCGCGATTGGAAGGGGTCAGCCCGCAGGTCACCGAGCTGTGGCTCAAGAATGTGCGCGAGGCGAAGCCGCTCTATGAACATGGCTGGCGGGTGGCGCTGACCTTGCTCGCCTTGCCCATTGCGGGGCTGGTCGGCTGGGGTGCGCTGGCGTGGCGCCATCGCGGCGATGCGGACCTGCTCCGCCGGACACTTGGCGCGGCTCTGCCCGCCTTTGCCGCAGTCAGCCTGCTGGCGTGGCAGGTGCGCACCGGCCCGGCGGCGCAGATGCTCGCCATTCCCGGCGCGGTGACTCTCGTCGCCTTGCTCGCGCCACTCGCTTTCTCCTCGCGCCACAGCGTCGTTCGGGTGCTCGGCACGGCGCTCGCCGTACTTGCCGGGCTGGGCGCGATCGTGCCGCTGACGATCGATTATGTCGCCCCGCGCAAAGCGGAGACCGCGCGCGACAAGGCGATCGGAAAGGCCAATGCCCAATGCCCGTCGCTAAAGGCGATGCGCCCGGTTGCCAAATTGCCGGCCGCAACCATCTTCACCTTCGCCGATCTGTCGCCGCGGCTGATCACCGTCACCCACCACCGCGCGATTATGGGTCCCTATCACCGCAACGGGCAGGCGATTGTCGATTCGATGCTGATGTTCCGCGGAACGCCTGACAATGCCCGCGTGCTGATCGACAAATATCACGCCGATTATGTCATGACCTGCCCGATGATGAGCCAGTCGACGGTGTTCATGGCGCAGGCGCCCAAGGGCTTTTATGGTCAGCTGGAGAAGGGGCAGGTCCCGGCCTGGCTCGAGCCGGTCGACCTCGGCAAGGATAGTCCGCTCAAATTGTGGCGGGTGAAGCGCTAGCTAGCCCGCCAGCCCCGGCAGGCTCCGCTCCAGCCCGTCGAGCACGAATTGCGCGGCCAGCGCGGCCAGGATCACGCCGAGGATGCGGGTGATCATCGCCTCCAGCTTGGCGCCGATGAACTTCATCAGTGGTCCCGCCGCGAGCAAGGCGAGCAAGGTAATGACGATCACCGCGGTCAGCGCGGCGAGCACGATCAGCCCCTCGACCGTGCCCTCGGCGCGCGCGCTCATCAGCATGATCGTGGCGATCGACCCCGGCCCGGCGATCATCGGGATGGCCATCGGGAAAACGCTGATATCCTCCGCCTCGGGGGTGCCCTTCAACTCCTCGGCGCGCTCCTCGCGGCGCTCGGTACGGCGCTCGAACACCATGTCCAATGCAATCATGAACAACATGATCCCGCCAGCGAGGCGGAAGGCACTGAGGCTGATCCCGAGCGTGCGCAACAACGGTTCGCCGAGCAAGGCAAAGAATAACAGGATGCACCACGCCACCACCACCGATCGCACCGCCATCGCCCGGCGATGCGCAGCGTCGGTGCCGCTGGTCAGCGACGCGAAGATCGGCGCACAGCCAGGCGGGTCGATGATCACCAGCAAGGTGACGAAAGCGGTGGTGAACAGCTCGATCATTTGGCGGGCGCCGCGGCGACCTTGTCCTCGATCACGGTCTGGCGCTTGGTGCCGTCCCACAAATTGACCAGGAAGGTGCGGCTACCGTCGCTTCGGACCGCCCAGGCCCATTCCAGCGTGCCATCCGGACTGCGCCCCGATCCCGCTTTCCACCCTGGCGGCGGCGCGGCGGCGACGGCCGGCATCTTCGGCTTGCTGCAGGCGGCGACGACCGGGGCGATATCGCCGCCTTCGCCGCGCATGAACTTCTCTTCATCGCCGGCGTCATAGACCCATTTCCAGCCGCCATCGCGCTGCCGGACCCAGACGGTGGTGAAGTATCCGACCGACTTGCCATAATCGCGCACCCACGGGCCGGTATTGATCGCTACCTTGCCATCGCAGCTGACATAGCTTCGTCCCGGCCACCAGAAGACCGGCACCGCGGGGTTCTTGAGTTTCCCGAAGAAGGCACGGGCATTGACCGGCTGGGGGGTGAACATCAACGCATCGGACGTCGACCATTTGCGGAATGCGGTCCACTGGCCGATCTTCTGCGCGTCTGCGGCAAAGGCACGCTCGGCGTCGATCGCCGACATTGGCCTGGGTGCGGGCCTGGGTGCGGCGGTTGGCGCTGCGGCGGCGAGAAGGATGGCGAGGATCACAGGCTCTTCTCCATTGGAAAGTGTTCACGGCGGGAGGCCGAGACAAGAGTGTTGCGGATCAGGCAGGCGATGGTCATCGGCCCAACCCCGCCCGGTACCGGGGTAATTGCCCCCGCGACGTCGCTGGCCGACGCGAAGTCGACATCGCCTACAAGCCCCGCCTCGGTGCGATTGATGCCGACATCGATTACCGTCGCACCGAGTTTCAGCCAGCCCCCCTTGATCATTTCAGGCCGACCGACGGCCGCCACGACAATATCGGCACCGCGTACAACATCGGGCAGATCCTTCGTGCGACTGTGAGCGACCGTGACCGTGCAACTCGCGCCGATCAGCAGCAGCGCCATCGGCTTGCCGACAATGTTCGACCGCCCGATCACCACCGCTGTCTTTCCGGAAAGGTCGCCAAGCTCGGCCTGCAGCAATTTGAGGCAGCCCAGGGGTGTGCACGGCACGAAGCCGTCGAGCCCGATCGCCAGCCGTCCGGCATTGACCGGCGAAAAGCCGTCGACATCCTTGTCGGGATCGATTCGGGTGATGATCGCCGCTTCGTCGATCTGCGGCGGAAGCGGCAGCTGGACCAGGATGCCGTCGACCGCGGGATTGGCGTTGAGCGTATCGACCAGCGCCTCAAGTTCGGCCTGGGTCGCGGTCGCGGGCAGCTTATGCTCGAAACTCTGCATCCCCGCTTCAAGCGTCGCCTTGTTCTTGGAGCGGACATAGACCGCGCTCGCCGGATCCTCGCCGACCAGCACCACCGCCAAACCCGGCGCGCGGCCGGTCGCGGCGCGGAATTTGGCGACCTCGCCGCCAACCCGACCGCGAAGTGCGGCGGCGGCGGCTTTGCCGTCAATCACGCGGGCAGTCATACGGCGGTTGTGGCGATATCCATCGCGGCGCCGGCCAGCAGCTTCTGCAGCACCATGATCAGCAGCAGCACCACAAGTGGCGAGAAGTCGATCCCGCCCATATCGGGCAGGAAGCGGCGGATCGGGCGATAGAGCGGTGCGGTCAGCCGGTCGAGCGCCTGGACGAAAGCGCGCACCCCGTTGCTGGTCGTGTTGAGCACGTTGAACGCGATCAGCCAACTCAGGATCGCCTGGACGATGATGATCCACCACAACACGCTCAGCAGCATGATAGCGATCTGGAAAAGTGAGAGGACGATATTCATCCCCGCCATCTAGCCGCCGCGCGGTCCGCGGGCAATCGCTCGCTTAAGGCGCAAATCGGTCGGGAAGCGCTTCGCACAGGATGATCACGAACGCCTCGTGCGGGGCGAGCCATTCGGTGATCGGGGTCCAGCCGCCGGCGAGCAGCAATAATCGCGCACCGCGCTGGCCATATTTGTGGCTATTCTCGGTGTGGATCGACTGGCCCTCGGCAAAGGCGAAGCGCTGGCCGGCGACCGTAAATTCGACCTCGCGCTGCGCCACCAGATGCATCTCGATCCGCCCCAGCATGTCGGCCCAGCGCGCCTCATGTTTGAAGGCGTCGACCGGAATGTCGGCACCCAGTTCGCGGTTGATCCGGTCGAGCAGGTTGAGATTGAATTGCGCGGTCACGCCTTCGGGATCGTTGTAAGCCGCGACCAGTCGGTCGACCGGCTTGATCCGGTCCATTCCGATCAGCAGCTTGGATCCGGTCCCGAGAATGTCGCGGAAATGACCGAGCAAGGCGGCGGCGCTTTTGGGCACGAAATTGCCGATCGTCGATCCGGGGAAGAAGCCCAGTCGTTCCAGCCCGTCGATTTCGGGCGGAAGCGTGACGGCCTTGGTGAAGTCCCCGATCACCGGATGAACGTCGATCCGCTCATGATCGGCATCGACCGTCGCCGCGCTTTCCTCCAGGTAATCGCCCGAAATATCGATCGGGACATAGGCTCGGGGCCGCACCGCCTCGAGCAACAGCGGGGTCTTGGTCGCCGCGCCCGCGCCGAATTCGATCACCGCCCCGCCGCGCGCCACATGGCCCGGCAGGTCGACCATCACCTGCTCGAGCAAGGCGGTCTCGGTGCGAGTCGGATAATAAGCCGGAAGCTTGGTGATCTCGTCGAACAATTCCGACCCGCGCCGGTCGTACAGCCAGCGCGCCGGAATCGCCGGGACCGGCTCGGCCAATCCCCGCAGCACATCGGCACGGAAAGCCGGATCAACGGCAACCTCGGGTTCAAGCGTCTCGGGCAAGTCTGACTCCGCTAAATTGCCAGCGCGCGGCCGGCGGGAAGAAATTGCGATAGGAAGCGCGGCTGTGACCCCTCGGGGTCGCGCACGATGCCCCCTTCAACACGAACTGGCCGCACATGAACTTGCCATTATACTCGCCGACCGTGCCTTCCTCGGGGGTGAAGCCCGGATAGGGCAGGTAGGCGCTCCCCGTCCACTGCCATACGTCTCCGAACGGACCACCGCCCGGACGGGGCACGACGGGGCCGGCGGAATCGAGCTGGTGGCCGAGGTTGGGGTCGGCGTGTCCGAACATCGCTTCCCACTCGAATTCGGTCGGCAGTCGCTTGCCCGCCCAGCGGGCGAAGGCGTCGGCCTCATAGTAACTGATCATGCTGACCGGCGCGGCAGCGTCGATCGCGCGGCGC
>JBKJNP010000268.1:0-3870 GCA_046593565.1 Sphingomicrobium sp.
TGGCCAGCTCGGTATGGCGGTGCTCCAGCGCGCGGCCGAGGAGACTTCCAAAATCTCCAAGATCGAGGCGCATCCGCGCATGGAAGGTCGCCAGATGCTGATGGTGCTCTCGCCCAAGTAAAATGCCGCTACGGAAAGCGGTCGTTTCACCCGACGTGTAGCATTTTTGTCGCAAAGCTCAGCATTTTGCGCGGGAGGACGTTTGCCTCGCTTCCCTGAGATGATGCCTTGGACTAGCTTCCCCAGCAATCCGTAACGCGCCTGACAAAAGGCGCGAGCGGTAATGGGAGGATCACATGCGCAAATCCGTTTGGCTGCTTTCAGCGAGCTTGGCAGTTTTTTCGACGCCGGCTTTTGCCCAAGACACCGTTGACCAACCTTCGACTCCGGCCGAAGCCCCGGTCGAGGCCGCATCGGTCGATACCGCCGCCCAGGCCGCTGAGGCTGATGACGACACTGCGATCGTCGTGACCGCGACCCGTCGCAGCGAAGCGCTCAGCGACATTCCGCTTGCGGTTTCGGCAATCACCGCCGACACGATCAAGAATTCAGGTGCGGTCGATCTTCGCGGCCTCAACCAGGTCAGCCCGTCGCTGCTGGTTTCCTCAACGTCCTCCGAAGCGGGCGCCGGCGGCGCGCGTATCCGCGGCATCGGCACGGTCGGCGACAATCCCGGCCTCGAAAGCTCGGTCGCGGTGTTCATCGACGGCGTCTATCGCAGCCGCATCGGTACCGGCCTGACCGAACTCGGGCCGGTTGACCGGGTCGAAGTGCTGCGCGGGCCGCAGGGCACCCTGTTCGGCCGCAACGCCTCGTCGGGCCTGATCCACGTCATCACCGCCAAGCCCAAGTTCACCACCGAAGCCTATGGCGAAGCGACGATCGGCAATTACAACCTTCGCCGCATCGACGGCGGCGTCACCGGCGCGATCACCGATTCGATCGCCGCCCGAATCGACGGCGTTTACTTGGAGCGCGACGGTTTCCTGAAGGACGTGATTTCCGGCGACCGCGTCAACGATCGCAACCGCTGGCTGCTGCGCGGCCAAATCCTCTATCAACCGACCGATGCTTTTTCGGTCCGGATCATCGGCGATTATTCCAAGCGCAACGAGGAATGCTGCTCGGCGGTGTATCTGCCAACCCGCGATTATACCGCGACCGGTCCCAATACCGGAATCAACCAGCCATCGACCATCGCTCGCATCGAGCGCGGCCTTGGCGCGATCATCAATGACGATCCCTACGATCGCGACGTGTCGATCACGCCCGGCCGCAGCTATAACAGCGACGTCGTCGATTATGGCGTGTCGGCCGAAATCAATTACGACTTCGGCGGCGCTGAGCTGACCTCGATCACTGCCTATCGCGTCAACGATTTCGAGCGCGGCCAGGACGCCGATTTCAACAATCTCGACATCCTGTTCCGCGATGGCAGCGGAGGTTCGGCCAACCGTTTCAAGACCTTCACGCAGGAATTGCGCCTGCAGGGCAAGGCATTCAATGACCGGCTCGACTGGCTGGTCGGCGGATTCTTCATGGCCGAGGATTTGCGGGTCAAGGATAACCTGGCCTACGGCGCCGATTACGAGCGCTATGCCAATTGCCTGGTGGCCAATAATTTCGTCAACGGCACCGGCCAGGCAGCATTGCTCCAGACCAGCAATCCGACCTGCTTCAACACCGCGGTCGCAACCGGCGTCCGGTCCAGCCTCGAGGCGCTGTTCCTTGCGAATGCCGGCAATGTGCCGGTCCAGAATGCACTGGCCGCCCAGATCGGCGTGCTCAGCGCCTTCGCCCGGCTTCCGGCCGATGCGTTCGTCCCGGCGAATTTCGGTGCCGGGCCGTTTACCAATGGCGGCTTCACCAACATCAGCCTCGCCAATGGCGGCGGAATGCGGACGTTCGGCGGGGTCGCGACCGACGATCAATATGACCAGAAGGACACCAACTGGTCGATTTTCACGCACAACATCTTCTCCCTCACCGACCGCCTCAAGCTGACCGCGGGTGTCCGTTTCACCCACGACAAGAAGGAGCTTGATGTCGAGCTGAACGACAACAACACCCTGTGCGCCTTCTTCTCCGCGGTGCCGGCACTGGCCTCGCTCCAGACCCTGCCGTGCGTTATCCCCTCGGCTCCGGGCGGCTTCTATTCTTCAAGCGATACGAAGAAAGAGAATAAGTGGACCGGAACGGTCGCGCTCAGCTGGAAACCGATCGATTCGATCCTGCTCTACGGCAGCGTCTCGCGCGGTTATAAAGCGGGCGGCTTCAACCTCGACCGTGCGGCGCTTCCGCGCAGAGGCGGCAATGGCGCGATCCTCACCACCGCGTCGGTGCGCAGCCTTCAGTTCGAGCCGGAAATCAACACCGCCTACGAGCTCGGCCTGAAGTATAACGGGTCGCGGATCGACGCGAACTTCGCCATATTCCGGCAGGATTTCGAGGATTTCCAGCTCAATACGTTCAACGGCCTCAACTTCGAGGTCGCGACCATCAACAGCTGCGCTGACGGCCTCAACGGCGCCGACACCGACAGCAGTTCGGTCACCGGCGCCTGCGGCGGCAAGATCAAGGCCGGTGTCCGCTCACAGGGCGCGGAGCTTGAACTCTTCACCCGCCCGTTCCGCAATGCGCGGTTCAACATGGGCCTGACCTATGTTCAGACCAAATATCGGGATGATCTGGTCGGCGCCAATGGGGCGGCCACGTCTAACCAATTGTTCCAGCTGCCAGGTCGCAACCTGTCCAACGCGCCCGAACTGTCGGTCACCGGATCGTTCAGCTGGACCCCGCCGATCGGCTCAGGCGGCCTGCGTGGCCTGCTCTACATCGACGGTCGCCATGTCAGCAGCTTCAACACCGGCTCCGATCTCGACATCGAGAAGACCCAGAAGGGCTTTTCGGTATTCAACGCCCGCCTCGGCCTGAGCGGCCGCGACGGCATGTGGGGCATCGAATTCTGGGCGCAGAATGTCTTCAACACCAACTATAAGCAGGTTGCATTCGATGCTCCGCTGCAGGGCAGCTGCACCGAGCGCGGCGCCCAGAACGGCTTCTGCACGGCGCTTCTGCCGGGCACCGGTTTCCCCAACCGTGCGACCCAGCTATTCGGCGCCTTCCTCGGCGAGCCGCGCACCTTCGGCATGACGCTCAAGGCCAAGTTCCGGGCCGCCCGCCCGGTCGAGGTTGCGCCGCCGGTGGTCGAGGCTCCGCCGCCGCCCGCGCCGACCCAGACCTGCTCCGACGGTACGGTGATCCTGGCGAGCGACGTGTGCCCGCCGCCGCCCCCGCCGCCGCCGCCGCCGCCCGAGCCTGAAAAGGGCTAAGGCGCCGACGCGTAAAAACGCCGAAACAGGAAAAGGCCTCGCCACCCGGCGGGGCCTTTTTCTTATGGGGTCAGATCAAGCGACGCTCCTGGCGCGATCGGCGGGGCTCGTCGCGGCGATCAGCGCGGTGCGCAGCGCAGCGATTTCGGCCGCGCCCAGTTTTCGCCCGGCGCCATTGGTGAGGTAGAAAGTATCGACCGCGCGCTCGCCGTAGGTGGCGATATGCGCCGAATGCACCTGGTGGCCTTGCCCGTGGATCGCCAGCGCCAGCCGCGCCAGCAAGCCCTCACGATCCCGCGCATTGACTTCGACCACCGTGGTGCGGGTCGATGCGCGCTCGGCGATCACCACCGACGGCGCGACCGAAAAAGCCGCCCGGCGACGCGGTAACGGCGCGGTCGCCGGCGGTGGCGGCAATTCCTCTGCAATCAGGGCCCGCTCGATCGCCTTGACCAATCGACCGCGCAATTTGCGGTCGGCATAAGGTTGCCTCTGGCTGTCCTGTACCAACAGATTGTCGATCGCCATGCCATCGCGA
>JBKJNP010000029.1:0-24636 GCA_046593565.1 Sphingomicrobium sp.
CGCGGCCATTTTCGGCGCGGTCACGAATTTTTTTGGAAAGAAGCCAATGTTCGCAATCGTGCGCACGGGCGGCAAGCAATATCGCGTCGCCCCCGGAGATAAGATCGTCGTCGAGAAGCTGGCCGGAGAGGCGGGCGATACGTTCGACATCACCGACGTCCTGCTCGCGGGTGAAGGCGGCGACCTGAAGTCGACCGTCGGCCTGACCGTGGTGGCCAAGGTCATCGCCCAGGCGAAGGCCGACAAGGTCACGGTGTTCAAGAAGCGCCGCCGCCACAATTATCGCCGCAAGGCCGGCCATCGCCAGCAGCACACGATCATCGAGATCGTCTCGATCGGCGGCAAGAAGGCCGACAAGAAGCCGGAAGCGAAGGCCGAAGCCAAGCCAGCCGCCAAGGTAGAGGCCAAGACTGCTGCGCCTGCGAAGGTAGAGACCAAGGCCGAAGCGCCAAAGGCGGCCAAGCCAGCAGCAAAGCCTGTTGCCGAGAAGGCACCGGCCGCGAAAAAGGCCGAGGCCAAGCCGGCAGCGAAGCCCAAAGCGTCGACAAAGGATGCTGCACCTGCTAAGGCGGCAGCGAAGAAGGCAGCTCCCAAGGCGCCTGCGAAACCCAAGAAGTAAGAGCAGAAACGATGGCACATAAGAAAGCAGGCGGTTCTTCGCGCAACGGTCGCGACTCGGAATCGAAGCGTCTTGGCGTGAAGAAGTTCGGCAGCGAAACCGTTCGCGCCGGCAACATCATCGTGCGTCAACGCGGCACCAAATGGTATCCGGGCGACAATGTCGGCCTGGGCCGCGATCATACCATTTTTGCGCTCACCGACGGCCGCGTCTGTTTTCGGGATGGCAAGCTGGGTCGCAAATACGTCCACGTAGAAGCGATTATGCCGACGGCAGCGGCAAAATAGGCGGGATCGGTCGATAAAGGACTGCTCCCGGGAGGGGGCAGCCCAAGACGAGACCCGAAAAAGGTTTCGACAAGGGAGAAGAGGGCAGCCCCCTCTCCTCCCTTTTTGTTTGCGTCCAATTCTTCTCCCGAAATTGAAACATCGCCGCCCTAGCGGGCGGTGGATCGGAGAAGGGAAGACCCATGTTCGCGCGCACCGAGCATTTATTGTTAAGACCCGGCTGGGCCGAGGACGCACCGGCGCTGGCCGCGGCGATTGCCGACGAGGCGATCGTCCGCAACCTCGCCACCGCGCCCTGGCCTTATGCCCTGCGCGATGCCGAGGCGTTCCTTGCCGCCCCGCGCGATCCGGTGCTGCCCAGCTTCCTGATCACCGAGCGGACTAGTGGCGATCCCGTGCTGGTCGGCGCATGCGGGCTTGGTCGCCGCCCCTCGGGCGCGGTCGAGCTTGGCTACTGGATCGCCCGCGAGCATTGGAACCGCGGCTTCGCGACCGAGGCCGGGCTGGCCCTGCTCGACATCGCCGGGGCACTCGCCTTACCACGGCTCGAAGCCAGCTACTTCATCGACAATCCGGCCTCGGGCCGCGTGCTCGAAAAGCTCGGCTTCCTCCCCACCGGAATCGCCGCTCCCCGCTACAGCTGCGCGCGCGGCGACGAAGCGATGGCGCGGCTATGCTGGAAGTCGCTCGGCATGGAGCAGGAGAAGATCGCGGCGTAATATGGTGCACCCCTGCGAAGGCAGGGGTGCAGTTCAAGCAGCCCGCCGCACCTTCTTCGCGCTGTCGAACCCGGCCCCGCTCTCCGCCTCATAGTCGGCAATCAGCGCGCGGTCGTCGATCGTCCAGGGGTGAAATCCGGGCAGGAAATAAGCGACCCACGCGCCCGATATCTTGCGCATCATCCCGGGCGATACCAGCGCGTACCATGCCAGCCGGCGCCACGCGCGCGGCCCTTCGACCCCGTCCTGCCGCATCAGTTCGAGCGCGCCAGCCGTCCGGTCGACCACGAAATTGCGCGTGACGTAGAGCATCACCAGCGACTTCACCTTCCACCGTTTCCATCGCGTCCAGTCCTTCGTCGCGTGCAGCCAGGTGTCGAACGCCACGCCCTTATGCTCGATTTCCTCGGATGCATGCCATTTCCACAGCGCCGCGGTCGCTTCCTCGGCGCCCGCCAAATGCCGCGGATCGGCCAGCAATTCATGCGCAAGGATGGCAGTAAAATGCTCCAGCGCCATCGTCGCCGCGAGACTGACGATTTTCGGCTTCGACCGGGTGATCGCGAGCCTCTTTTCAACCTGCGCCTCAAGCGCGGTTAGGTCGTAGCCCGAATCGGCGGCGCGGCGGTTGAAGGCCAGATGCTCGCGGCTGTGGACCACCTCCTGGGTGGTGAAATTCTTGATGTCCTCGGCCAGCTTCGGGTCGGCCCCGTCGCGAAACGCGCGAACGCTCTCGACGAAGAACGCCTCGCCTACCGGGAAGGTGGCGGACAGCGCATTGTACAGCGCGGTCGCCTCGACCTTGCCGCCATGCCACAGCCGCGGCGTCGCGGAGTCGCGGCCAAAGCGGCGGTCGCGCGGGGTGATGGTCAGATTCGCGGGGGTCACGGTGCGGGTCACACTTGCGGCGGTCATGGAAGCACTCCAAGGATCAGGCATGAAACATGGTCATAACTGACACAAGTGTCAATAGTGTTAACCCGTAAACGCCTGACTCAGGAGGAGAGCCGCGCCGCCGCGGTTGCCGCCGCCCGCGCTCTGCTGCTCGATCAGGGGGCCGCCGCGATCACCCTCAAGGCCGTCGCCGCCAGGGTCGGCCGCACCCACGCCAATCTGCTCCATCATTTCGGCTCGGTCGCCGGCCTCCATCGCGCACTAGCGGAGGATATCGCCGCCACCGTCTCCGCCTCGATCAACAGCGCCATCGCCCGCCGTCGCCAGGGCCTGGCCACCGAGCGCGACGTGGTCGACGCCATGTTCGACGCCTTTACCGACCAGGGCGCGGGCGAATTGATCGGCTGGATCGCCCTCACTCGCCAGCGCGGCGCGCTGAAGCCGGTGATCGGCACCATCGCCGCGATCGTCGCCGACTTCCGCGCCGTCGGCGGCACCCGCCCGATGGACAAGGTCACGCTGGGCCTCGTCCTGCTCGCGATCGGCGACAGCCTGGTGGGCAAAGAAATCGCCAAGGGCGTCGGCCAACCCCGCTCCGAAATCCGCGACCTCGCCGTGCGGCAGATCGGCGCAATGGTCGGGAAATCGTCATCCCGGACTTGATCCGGCACCCGCCTGCCTTCTGCCGTCTCGACCCATTGTAAACTATGGTTGACAAGTGCCAACGAGCACGGGAGGCGACCGCAGGAGTTGGACTGATGGCGAAGCTTGAAACCACCCCATTCGATGAACGAATGTTCGGCACTATCGGAGCGGTTTGGGTCATGCTGGGGGTCCCCCTGCTTATCGTCTGGTTCGGTTTCGCAGACGATCCGTGGGCCACCCTCCCGTATACAGCTGACCTGACCAATCCAGTGCAGCTAATCGAAGCATGCATATTCTACGGTCCCCCGGTCCTGCTCGGGGTTTTGCTGCTTCGCTTGAAGTTTGGAAAAGCAATCTGATCGCTCAATGTCCGCTTTGCACCCAAAGCGGGCATCAGCCGCGCATCCCAAAAATCCTTTCAAAATAGGATTTCGCCTGCTTCGGTCGGCCCGAGCTCTTTCTGATTGTCGGCATTCATCATCGATTCGCGGGCACCTGCGCGCCTTGCGCACCTTTCTCGTGCGTATAGGTCAACTTCCAAACTTCGAGAATGTGCGCAAATCTGCCCTCGTCACCGCGAACATTGGGAACATTCGCCACCCTTTTCAGCCACGCCACGCCCTGCCGCTGCCCTTTCGCCACATTTGTCGCTAAGGGCACCCCCATGCATTTTCTCGATCAGGCCAAGATTTTCATCAGCAGCGGTGCGGGCGGCGCGGGGGCGGTCAGCTTCCGGCGTGAAAAGTTCATGGAATATGGCGGCCCCAACGGCGGCTATGGCGGAAAGGGCGGCGATATCATCTTCGTGGCGGTGGCCGGCCTCAATACCTTGATCGACTTTCGCTACACCCAGCATTTCCGCGCCCCGCGCGGCAAGGGCGGCGCGGGCAGCAACATGACTGGCGCCGGCGGCAAGGATCTCGTCATCCAGGTCCCGATCGGCACCCAGATCCTGGCCGACGACGAAGAACGCAGCCTGCTCGCCGACTTCACCAAGGAAGGCCAGACCATCGCCTTCCTCAAGGGCGGCGACGGCGGGCGCGGCAATGCCAGCTACAAGACCTCGACCAACCGCGCCCCGCGCCAGCACGGCACCGGCTGGCCGGGCGAGGAAATGTATGTCTGGCTGCGATTGAAACTGCTCGCCGATGTCGGGCTGGTCGGCCTTCCCAACGCCGGCAAGTCGACCTTCATCAACGCCGTCACCAATGCCGGGGCCAAGGTCGGCGCTTACGCCTTTACCACGCTGCGCCCGCAGCTTGGCGTGGTCAGCCACCACGGCCGCGAATTCGTCGTCGCCGACATCCCTGGCCTGATCGAGGGCGCGGCGGAAGGCGCGGGGATCGGCGATCGCTTCCTCGGCCATATCGAGCGCTGCCGGGTGCTGCTCCACCTTGTCGACGCCAATGACGTCGACGTCGCCACCAGTTACCGCGTCGTCCGCGACGAGCTCGATAATTATGGCGAAGGCCTGCTCGACAAGCCGGTGGTGATCGCGCTCAACAAGGTCGACACACTCGACGACGAACTGATCGCCGTGCTGTCGGCCGAACTGGCCGAGGCCAGCGGTGCCGAGGTGTTCGCGATCAGCGCGGCGGGCGAGACCGGGCTCGAGCCCGTGCTTGACCGGCTGACCGAGGCGATGGGCCCGGCGCAACAGGGCCGCGACGTGGTAAGCGATCTCGACGATTTGCCCGACTGGTCGCCGATCTAAACTATGAAGCTGGCGATCACAGGGGCAACCGGGTTCGTCGGCGGGCATTTGCTCGACGCCGCGGCCACGAGTGGCCACTCGGTCGCTGCGCTGACCCGTCGCCCGCAGCCGCCCCGCCAGGGGATCGAATGGATCGCCGGATCGCTGGACGACCGCGCCGCGCTGGACAGGCTGGTGACCGGCGCCGATGCCGTGATCCACGTCGCCGGGGTGGTTAACGCCCCCGACGCCGCGGGGTTCGAGGCCGGCAATGTCATCGGCACCGGCGCGGTGCTGGCCGCGGCGGAGAAAGCCGGCACCGCCCGCTTCATCCACACCAGCTCGCTCAGCGCCCGTGAGCCACAACTGTCACTTTACGGCGCGTCGAAAGCCCGCTCCGAGGCCATCGTCGCCGCCTCCCCGCTGTCTACCGCCATCGTCCGCCCGCCCGCCATTTACGGCCCCGGCGACCGCGAATTGCTCGAAATGTTCAAGATGGCAGCGCGCGGGTTCGTCCTCCTGCCCCCCGCCGGCCGCCTGTCCCTGCTTCATGCCGCCGACCTCGCCCGGCTGGTGATCGCCCTCGCCGCCCCGACCGCGCTGAACGGCATCGTCGAGCCCGACGATGGCCATCCCGGCGGCTGGACCCACCGCGAATTCGGCGCGATGCTCGGCCAGGCAGTCGGTCGAAAGGTGCGATTGTCGGCAATGCCAAAGCCGGTGATGGCCCTCGCCGCCCAGGCCGACCGTCTGTTTCGGGGATCAAACGCCAAGCTGACCCCCGACCGCGCCGCTTATTTCTGCCATCCCGACTGGGTGGCCGATCCCGCCAAAGCCCCTCCGCCCGCCACCTGGACCGCGCAAATCCGGACTGCGCAGGGTCTTACCGACACCGCCGCCTGGTATCGCTCGCAAGGTTGGCTCTAGGGGATGAACACCAGATCGACGACCAATGCCACCGCAGTCACGATCATCCCGTAGAGGAAGAAGGTGAAGCTCCAGTAGAGCCAACGATATTTGTCATTGCGAAGGATATGGCCGTGATCCCACAGGTCGCGCGCCAACCGGCGATAGGTCTCTTCCTCCGATGACAGCACGCGCATCACCTCGTCGACATATTCCTCTCGAGGGCAATCGATGTAGCTACCGAAGAACAGGATGTTGACCTTCTTGCCCGTCAACGGAACCTTGGCCTTGCGCATCCTGTTGGGACGCACCGTCATGACGCCGAACAAGGTCGCCACGAACGAGAAGCTGGTCAGCACCAGCAGCGGGAAATTGGCTTTGCCCTCGGCGATGCTGCCGATCGACAGCGAGAACACCACGAAGCTTGCGCCGAGCAGGATCGAGGCCTTGCTGTCCGCCATTTCGGACAACGTCATGTTGGTCGAATTCGCCGCCATCAGGAGGTTGTGGACCTCCTTGGGGAATTGATAATCGGGGTCGCCGGGCGCGAGTTTGCGGGGCTCCTCGGTTGCGGTCGGGACCGCGATGGGTTCGGGCTCGCTGTCGCTCATCGTCCCCCCTTAACGCACCCCGGTCGCAATGAAGGCGACCACACTGGAGCACAGGCCGATGATGAAAATCGAATATGCATATTTCAGCAAGCGATATTTCTTGTGCGCCAGCACCTGGCCGTTCTGGTAAACGTCGCGGGCGACCATCGCGAGGAACTTCTCCTGGTCGGCCAGCCGGTCCAACATCTCGGCGACATATTCCTCTTCCTTCATCTCCGCGAAACCGCCGAAGAACATCAGGTTGCGTTCGCCCTGCAGATCCTTGGCGGCGTGGATCGTCGGCATTACCGCGACCGCCGAAATCACGGCTGCGAGAAACGCCGATACGGCAAGCACCAGCAAGGCTGGCGGCAAATGCCCCCGCGTCGTCGCCTGCGCCACGCAGATGGTGAACACCACGAACGATGCGCCCATCATCATGCTCGCCTTGCGGTCGGCCATCGCCGAGAGATGATATTGCGCCAGGCTGGCCGTGCGGATTGCCTGCACCGCGTCGCCACCGAACTTCCGGACTTCCACCATCTTCCCCCCGCCCTCTTTGCGCCCCATTCGATTGCGAAACGCCATTGCTAACCCTAGGACCAGCCGATGACCGACCGCAACGATACCGCAACCAGGGTTATGACCTTGATCGAACCATTCAACAAGAAGGGCGTCGAGGTGACCGAAGCCACCCGTTTCGCCCAGGATCTCGAATGGGATAGCCTGACCGTGCTCGATTTCGTCGCCAACATCGAAGACGAGTATGACATCCTGATCACCATGAACCAGCAAGCCGAAATCGAGAATGTCGGGCAATTGGTCGACGCGGTGACGGCGCTCAAGGCGAGCTGAGATGGGCGATCTGTTCGACAAATTCCAGCCGCTGATCGACCAGCGCGAGGCGCTGCTTTCGACCGGCCTTACCGACCCGTTCAACCTGGTGATGGAACGCGTCATTTCGCCCACCGTCGCCATCTGCAGCGGCCGCGAGACGATCCTGCTCGGCACCTATAATTATATGGGGATGACGTTCGATCCCGACGTCATCGCCGCCGGCAAGCAGGCGCTCGACGAGTTCGGCTCGGGCACCACCGGCAGCCGCGTGCTCAACGGTACCTACTCGGGTCACAAGGAATGCGAGGCCGCGCTCCGCGACTTTTACGGCATGGACCATGCGATGGTCTTCTCGACCGGCTACCAGGCCAATCTCGGGATCATCTCGACCATCGCCGGCAAGGAGGACTACATCGTCCTCGACATCGACAGCCACGCCTCGATCTACGACGGCTGCGCGCTCGGCAATGCCAATATCGTCCCGTTCCGCCACAATGATGTCGATGCACTCGAAAAACGCCTCAAGCGTATTCCCGAAGGCGCCGGCAAGCTGGTCGTCCTAGAAGGCGTCTATTCGATGCTCGGCGATATCGCGCCGCTGAAGGAGATGGTCGCGGTGTCGAAGTCGGCGGGCGCGATGGTGCTGGTCGACGAGGCCCATTCGATGGGCTTTATCGGCGAGAACGGCCGCGGCGTGGCCGAGGCCCAGGGCGTGCTCGACGATTGCGACTTCATCATCGGCACCTTTTCCAAGTCGGTCGGCACGGTCGGCGGCTTCTGCGTCTCCAACCATCCCAAGTTCGAGATTTTGCGGCTGGTGTGCCGCCCCTACGTCTTCACCGCTTCGCTTCCGCCCTCGGTGGTCGCCACCGCCGCCACTTCGATCCGCAAATTGATGCACGGCGCCGACAAGCGCGCGCATCTGTGGGAGAATTCGAAAAAGCTCCATGCCGGCTTGAAAGCGCTCGGCTTCACGCTCGGCACCGATACCCCGCAGTCGGCGATCATCGCGGTGATCATGCCCGACCTCGAAAAAGGCGCGAAGATGTGGGAGGCGCTGCTTAACGAGGGGTTGTACGTCAATCTCGCCCGCCCGCCGGCGACACCGGGCAACCTGACCCTGCTGCGCTGCTCGCTGTGCGCCGAACATACCTGCGAACAGGTCGACCAGATCCTCGGCATGTTCGCAGCGGCAGGACGAGCCACCAACTGCATCGACTGATGCGGCGTACTCTTTCGTTCAGGCCAAGGGAGGATTAGAACGGTCGGCATGAGGGAAAGCGGGGACGACAACAGGTTTGATTGGAGAGGCGGTTGGGCGGCGGCGATTGCCTTCATCGCCACGATCGTCCTTCTCGGCATGGTGGTGCTGGTCTCGCTGTCCAACGACGCGCGCGAAAAGGCCCTGACCGCCGAGCGCCGGGCTTATGATGTCGCACTCGTCACCCGCAACGTCAGCTCAAGCGCGTCGCGCGCCGAAGCGGCGCTCGGCCGGTTTGTCCTCGACGAGGAGGAATCGACCACCGGCAACATCTATTACAGCCAGTGGCGCCTTGCCGGGCACCAGATCGATCAGTTGAGGACCCTCGTCCGCAACAACCCCGAGCAGCGCAAGCGGGTTGACGAGTTGCAGCGGATTTTCCGCAAGCGCGGCGAGGAATTATCGCTTCCGGCGCGCGCCGCGGTACTCGGCAAGGGCCAGGGCGGAACCGCCTATTTCTTCGCTGCGGGGAAGACCAAGACCCAGGAATTGCTCGACAAGAAACTCGATGAAATCGCCTCGGCCGAGCGCCAGTTGCTGCGCCAGCGGATCGCCCAGAGCCAGATCATCACCGCCGAGGCCGACCGGCTGACCGATTATCTGAGCTGGCTGGGGCTGATCGTCGGTGCCGGGGCGATTTTCTCCGGCTTGGTCGCGGTCCAGGCGCTTCGCCAGAATGCCGCGGCTCGCCGCCAGGCCGAAACCGAGGCCGACCGCGCCGCCCAGCTGGAAGAAGCGGTGCGCGACCGGACGCAGGAATTGTGGGAAGCCAACCAGGCGCTCAAATCCGAAGCGATCGAGCGGCAAGCGGCTGAGGCCCAGCTTCGCCAGGTCCAGAAAATGGAAGCGGTGGGCCAGCTGACTGGCGGCATTGCTCACGATTTCAACAATATGCTCGCCGTCGTCGTCGGCGGGATCGACCTTGCCCGGCGGCGCCTGAGCGGTCCGCGCAAGGAAGTGATGCACCACCTCACCAATGCGATGGAGGGCGCCACGCGCGCCGCCGCCCTGACCCGCCGCTTATTGTCCTTCGCCCGGTCCGAACCATTGCTGCCCGAACGGATCGAAAGCGGCGAATTGGTCGGCAACATGTCCGACCTGCTCGATCGCACCCTTGGCGAGCAAATCCGCATAGACACCAGGCTGGCGCCCGACGCCTGGCCGGTGTTCGTCGATCCGCACCAGCTGGAAAATGCCATCCTCAACCTCGCGGTAAACGCCCGCGACGCGATGGAAGGCGAAGGCCAGCTGACCATCGCGTCCGAAAATGTCACGATGACCGCCAATTCGGTTGGCGATATCCAGCCGGGCGAATATCTCAGGATTTCGATCACCGACGAGGGCTGCGGCATGACCGAGGAAGTGCGCGAGCGTGCGTTCGAGCCGTTCTTCACCACCAAGCCGGTCGGCAAGGGCACAGGATTGGGCCTCAGCCAGATCTTCGGCTTCGCCCATCAGTCCGAAGGCGAAGTCGGGATCGACAGCGAGGTCGGCAAGGGCACGACGGTCTCGCTCTATTTGCCGCGGACCAAGGCCAATGCGCCGGTCCGACTGCAGACCCAGGCCAGCGGCCGTGAGCTCGAGCCGACCGTGCCCGGCGCGCGCATCCTGCTGGTCGAGGACGATCCACGAGTCCGCGCCGCTACGGTCGGGGCGCTCGAAGATCTCGATTACCAGCCGACATCCTGCTCCAGCGGTGCCGACGCGATCGTCGCCTTCGACGCGGAGACGTTTGACCTCGTCATCAGCGACGTCATCATGCCGGAAATGACCGGGCCCGAGTTGATCCGGATCATCAAGGCGCGGCGCCCCGACATCGCGGTGCTGTTCGTCACCGGCTATGTCGGCGATGGCGAAGGCAATGATCTGGTCGGCTATGAATTGCTGCGCAAGCCGTTCACCGTCTCGGCGCTGGCGACCTCGGTCGCGGCCGCGCTGTCTCGGCAGGTGAGTGAACCGACTAGCGGATCGCCCCCGATTTCAGGAGCCGCGGCAGCAGGCTGATCGCGGCCAGCAGCGGATGGCGTTTCTGCCACGGGCTGAGCTGGAAATTGGTGCCCGCGTGGCGATTGATCTTCCACGCAATATATTCCGCGCCCCCGGCATAGGTCGCGCTGGCCTTGGCTAACCGCACGACCGACAACGCCTTGCCTTCGATCCGCCGCCGCCCCCACCCGCCGGCATTTGCGCCGACCAATGGCGCCGCCGCCTCGCCGAACCGCTGGAACCGCTCGGGATCGCTGTCGACCACCGACTGGCTGCGACCCTTGCGTTCGGCGCGAAGCTCGGCCGAATAGGTCAGCGCGAATGCCCGCCGCCACCAGTCGAGCACATCCTCGCCATCCATCCGGCCAGCCGCGCCGAGCAACGTCGGCGCCGCCCTGACAACTGCATCGATCGCTCGCGACCGCGCCTCGTCATCCTTGGACCACACCAGCCGCGACGGCTGGGCGAACCGCGCCCAAACCGAGACATTGCGCGTCTCCGGCCCATTCAGTCGCGCAAAATCCGTCTCGCTCAGTACCGCATATTTGGCAGCCAGGACGTCGTGGGTGAACGGAAAGACGTTGGGCGGGACCAGCCGATTGGCGGTCGCCATCCAGCGCTTCGCATAAGCGGTGCGATAGTCGGACACGATGAGGTAGAAATCGAGCATCAGCCCGTCGAGCTGCTTTTCGCGCAGGCAGGAGCCGTAGAACAAAACCGCGCGGCTCGCTCCGCCATGCTGCGCGGCAATCGCCGCGGCCATCGCCGAAACCCTGGGATCGACTGGCTCGGCCAGCTCGGCGGCGACCAGCTCGCCCAGCTTGCTCATCGCCTGCTCATGTCGGCCTCAGGCCGCGAGGCGGACGAACGACAAGGGTGCGGCGCGGCGGAGGAAGATCGGCATGCCGATTTCGGCGCTGAACGTCTCGCCGTCGAGGATCACCTGGCTCGAATCGCCTTCGATGCTGATCTCGTCGGCTTCCTCGACATGCACCCCGGCCATCTTGCGCGTACCCAGCTTGCCGCCGAGGCTGGCGAAAAAGGCGTTGAGCAGCGAACCGGCGCGCTGTTCGACCGCGACGAATTTGAGCGTTCCGCGACCCTGTCCGTCGAGCTCGCCAGACAGCAGCAACTTCTCCAGCGTGGTCACCGCCAGCAGCGCGAAGCGGCCGGTGATTTCCGCCCCCTTGCGCACCGAAATGCTTAGCGGACGCGGATCGGGCGGAAGGAAGGCGGCGCGCAGGCCAAATACCTGGCGGAGCACGACCGCAAAGGCGGTCAGCACATGGCTCAGGCCGTTGGGCAGGCCGAGCGGATAGATGCGATTGCGGCAATAGAGCATGATGTCGGCCAGCCCCGCCCCGCCAAGGAACATGCCGATCACCGGCTTGCCACCCTTCGACCCGCCGGACAGCGCGATCATCTCGCGCGCCACAAGATGCGGCGTCAGGTCGCCCTGGGCCAGCGCGACCAGCCGCTCGAGGCTGCGCACCGGGTCACCGTGGACGCCAAGGTCCATCGCGATGAGGTTGGTCTTGCCACTTGGAAGCACCGCAACCGGGGGCAACTCGCCTTTCGCGAAATTGTCGCCATTGTACAATTCGGTCAGCGCCGCCTGGACGGTTCCGTCGCCGCCATTGATCACCAGCAGCTTGGGCTTGACCCGGGCGATGGTCTTCATTGCATCACCGATCTGCTCGGCTTGCTCGACCTCATAATGGAAGACATCGGGATGTTCGGCGCAAAAGGCGCGGATTCGCGGCAGCTGGGCGACATTGCCGGTCGAGCGCGGGTTGGACAGCAGGGCGATGCGCGGCCGGTTAATCATCGCGGGTCACCGCGGGGTGCAGGGCAGCAGTCGATGGTCATTCGATTAAGCATGATTTTGCCGGTCGGTCCGCTATAGCCCACTCAATCTTATGCTCTTCGGCGCGCTTTGCGGCCAAAAGATGGTGTTGGGACGACGAAAAGTTGCGCAGCGCGAGACTGATTGACCGCTACCTGGCGAGGACCATCGCCGTACCGCTGATCGGTTCGCTGATCCTGGCGGCGATGCTGCTGGTGCTCGACAAGATGCTCCGGCTGTTCGATTTCGTGGTCAACGCCGGCGGCCCGGTCAGCGTCGTGTGGCGAATGCTCGCCAATTTGCTGCCCGAATATTTCAGCCTCGGCATCCCGATCGGGCTGATGCTCGGCATCCTGCTCGCCTTCCGTAAGCTGGCCCTGTCGTCGGAGCTCGACGCGCTTCGCGGCACCGGCATCGGCTTCGGCCGACTGCTAAAGGTGCCCTATATTTTCGCGGTCGCGCTGATGCTGCTTAATCTGGCGATCGTCGGCTGGCTCGAGCCTTATTCGCGCTATCGATACGAAGGATTGCGGTTCGACCTTCGCTCGGGCGCGCTTGGTGCGGCGATCAAGGTCGGCGAGTTCAACCGTCTCGGCAAACGGCTGACGCTCCGGATCGACCGGAGCAACGACGGCGGCACGCAATTGAGCGGCATCTTTATCGCCATGGACGACAAGTCGGGCACCGCCATTTCGGCGACCGCGGAGAAGGGCCAGTTCCTCGCCACCGACGATCCCGAGACGATTATTTTCCGCCTCAAGAACGGCCGGCTGATCCAGCAGTCGCCCAAATTCCCGACTCCGCGCACGTTGGCGTTCGACAGCTACGATCTTCCGATCAACTTGCCGGCCGGCGACCGTTTCCGCCAACGCGGCAACGAGCAGGAGGAACTGACCCTGCCCGAGGTCGCACGCCAGGCATTTGGCGCGGGCGACGAAAAGACCCGTCGCTCGGCCTGGGCCAACATGAATTTCCGGCTGGTCGAAGTGGTGATGATGCTGATGCTGCCATTGCTTGCGGTGGCGCTGGCGGTGCCGCCCAAGCGGAGCAATAGCTCGCTCGGTATCTTCCTCGCGATCGTGATGGTGGTGACCTATCACAAGATCAATCAATATGCCGCGCAGATGGGGTCGCAGGGCCAGCTCGACCCGATCCTTGCCTTGTGGCTGCCGTTCCTGACGTTCGTCGTGCTGATCGGCTGGATGTACCATGTCCTCGCTCACCGCCCGGGCGGCCAGCCGATCGGCGCACTCGAGCGGGCTGCGGCACGGGTCGGCAAGCTGCTGCGCAAAGCGCTGCCGAAGCGGGAGCGGTTGGCGTGATCAATGTCGACTTCCTCCCCTCGCGCCAGATCGCGCTTTACCTGGTCAAACTGTTCCTGACCCGCAGCGCCGCGGTTCTGGTCCTGCTCGTCTTGGTCCTCATGGCGCTCGACCTGCTCGGCGAATCTGCCAAGATCCTGCGGGTCGAGGGCAATGGCGAGGCCGAATTATGGCGTTACGTGTCCTTGCGCGTGCCGCTGCTTATCCAGCGCTTCCTGCCCTTTTCGGTACTGCTCGGCACGTTGATCGTGTTCACCAGCCTCAGCCAGCATAGCGAGGTGGTGGCGATGAAGGCCTCGGGCTTGTCTGCGCACCAGATCCTCGCCCCGTTGATCGTCGCCAGCATCGGCATCGCGGGCCTCGCCTTCGCCTTCAATGAGACCGTCGCGGTCAAATCGGCGCGGACCGTCAATGCGTGGACCGACAATGATTACGAGCCACTACGCGCTCAGAGCGACTTTTTATCCAACGTCTGGGTGATGGTCGACGGCGATTTCGTCCGCGCGCGACTGGTGTCCGGGCGTGGTACCGGGCTCACGTTGCGCAATGTCCGCCTGTTCGAGCGTGACGGCCAGACGCTCCAGCGCGTCGTCGATATCGAACGCGCGGTGCAGGACGGGCGGCGCTGGCGGCTGGAGAATGTGCGGACTTACGACGCGGGCATGAACATGGTGCGGCGGCAGGCGGTGGCGTTCGGACTCGACGGCGTCACCCCCGACCGCTTCACGTTGGCCAAGGTCGAACCCGACGAACATTCGTTCGCCAATTTGCGCCAGTCGATCGCCGAACTCGAAGCGGTCGGTCGTGCCACCGACGAAGCGCGATCGGGCTTGTGGCACAAGGTCAGCGGTCCGCTGTCGGTAGTATTGATGCCGTTGCTAGCCGCGCTCGCCGCCTTTGGACTGGCGCGATCGGGCCAGGTGCTGCTCCGCGCCGCTGCGGGAATGGCGCTGGGGTTCGCTTATTTTGTGGTCGACAACCTCAGTCTCGCGCTCGGGAATGTCGGCGCTTACCCCGCATTCCTCGCCGCCTTCGCGCCGTTCTTCCTGTTCCTGCTGATCGGCGAAAGCCTGTTGATCAGGAGCGAGGAGTAGGACCGCCGCGCCACGAACTGACCCACAAACGTCCGACCAGCGGCCACAGTCCGCCGTAATTGGCCCCATGATAGGCCGAATCGACCCCCATTTCAGTCGCCAGGCGGCGATGTGCCAGCGGCAGTGCGTGATACGGAATGCCCGGAAGCAGGTGATGAAGCGCATGGTAGCGAAGCCCGACCGGCGCCCAAAACTCGGCCCAGATCCCCGGCGGCGGGACATTGACGGTGTCGAGATATTGATCGGTGACCGACATCGCCTCGCCGTCATTCTCCCATAGATGCGCCACAAGCGTACGGACCTGGTTGAGCAACATCGACCCCGACGCGACGCCTAGGAAAATCAGGAATGCGCGCAGCGGCACGATCCCGGTCGCGACCATCGCCAGCAGGGCGATCGCCCACAGGCTGGCCGCCCCTTCCATCCACGCCCATTGCCGCGCGAAGTCGCCCTCGGGACGCTTGCGGCGGAACAGGGGATTGATCTGCAGCCCTGAAAAACGCCCGACCACCAGGGTGCGCAACGGCGGGATCAGCAGCGACAGCGGGGTCAGCACGGCATAGCGGAAAATCAGCGCGACCGGGGCCAGCAAGGCGGCGAGCACAAACAGCGGCAGCGTCCATGGCTTCATCAATGCAAGGGGTAGGTATTCGGGATCTTCGACCGTGCCATAGCGGATCTTGGCATGGTGCATGTTGTGGATGCCCTCGTACATGAACGACGGCACGAACAACGGCACGCCGACCAAGGCATTCCAGGCCAACCTGAAACCCGGCAGGCTGCCCGCCTTGAGGTGGGTGATTTCGTGAATGAACAGCCCGGCGCGGTATAGCGCAAGGATAGCGACCGCGCCGGCACCAATCGCCAACGGCAGCGACCCTGCGAAGATTGCCAGCGCCAGCGCTCCGTATCCGACCAAAGCCGATCCGATCATGTCGATCCAGTAGATCGCCTTGCTTGGGGCGTTGAGCTCGCGCGTCAGGTCGGCCGCGGCGCGCAGCATTGCCTTATCGTCACCGCGGCGGCGGCTGGAATCGGCCTTGCCCGTCGGGGCGGCGTCCTTGGTGAGCGTCATGCTGGTCATAAGCGTTGGTCCGCCACGCGGGTTGCCCCGAGATAGTGGCATTAGCGTGGCGATTAAAGGACGCGCGGTGAACCCGAGGTGACAAGCAACGGACGGTTCGCTAGCCATTCGCCCTCATGAGCGACCTCACCATCCGCGCCGTCACGACCAGCCGCGACCGCAATGCGTTCGTAGATTTCGCGTGGGAGGTCTATCGCGACGATCCGGCCTGGGTCCCGCCACTCAAGAGCGAAGTCCATGCGCTCCTCGACCCTGGTAAGAACCCCTGGTTCGGCCACGGGCACGCGGCCTTGTTTCTCGCTGAACGCAACAACCGCGTCGTCGGCCGGATCAGCGCCCAGATCGACGATTTGGTCCAGATCCATATGGAGCCCAATCTCGGCCAATGGGGACTGATCGAAGCGCTCGACGGCGACGTTGCGGCGGCGCTGATCGCCCACGCTGAACAATGGCTTCGCGACGAAGGCATGACGAAAGCGCTCGGCCCGATCTCTATCTCGATCTGGGACGAGGCCGGGCTGCTGATCGACGGGTTCGACCAGCCGCCGATGGTGATGATGGGCCATCACCGCCCCGAGTATCGCGCGTGGATCGAGGCGGCCGGCTATTCCAAGGCCAAGGACCTCTACACCTACGAGCTCGACATACGTGTGGACATGGTGCCGCTGATCGACCGCCTGATCAAGGCAGGCGAGAAGAATCCGCGTATCCGCATCCGCGAGGTGGACAAGTCGAAGTTCGACGCCGAGGCGGCGATAATCCTCAACTTGCTCAATGACGCCTGGTCGCAGAATTGGGGTTATGTGCCACTGACCGCGGCCGAGATCGCTTATGCGGGCAAGAAACTGAAACCGATCATCTACGAAGACCTCGTCCGCATAGCCGAAGTCGATGGCGAGCCCGCCGCCTTCATGATCACCATCCCCGACGTCAATGAGATGATCGCCGATCTCGACGGCCGGCTGTTCCCGCTAGGCTGGGCAAAACTCCTGTGGCGCCTGCGCAACCCCCGCACCCGCCGGGTCCGAGTTCCCTTGATGGGGGTCGCGAGCAAATATCAGGGCACGCGCCTGTCGGCGCAACTGGCATTCATGCTGATCGAATTCACCCGCCGCGTATGCGTCGAGAAATATGGCGTCCACACCGGCGAATTCGGCTGGGTGCTGGAAGACAACCAAGGCATGATGTCCATCGCGCAGCTGCCCGGCGCCAACATCAATCACACCTACCGGATTTACGAGAAGACGCTGTGAAAGGGATTTGGATCGCCCTCGCCTTGATGGCAGCGATCGAGTCTCCTTCACGATCCGAGGATATAGAGGCGACAGCAGTTGCACCGCGCCTTCCCAGGTTCGACAAATATACGGTCAAGCGCTCAATGGCTCATGTCCCGGTGAAGATTGAAAAGAGCACGCTGGATTGGGACTATCGAACGCGATTCCGCCAAGCCGATCGACAGGCGGCTGACTTCTCAGCCAATGGGGTGATTATCTTATGGGGATGCGGCACCCAATGCGCCACTGGCGCGTGGATTGATCGAACGTCGGGGCGAATTTACGAATTGCCTGTCGCAGGCGAAGACTATCGGGAACTGGACCTAAGGAGCATGCGGGGAAGCAATCTGATCTTGTCCACGTGGCTGGATCCCCGTGCAAGCGAACCTGTCTGCATGTTTGGTGCCCATGTATGGAATGGCAAAAGGTTCAAGGCCGTACCTGGATACCCCGTTGGCGTCAGCGGTCGATGCCCGGTGAGCTATACCTATCGTTGACGTAGCCTAGGCGCTTGAGGCCAGCTCGATTGCCACCGGCGCGTGGTCGGAAGCTTTCTCCTCCGCCCGGGCCCATTTGTGGACCTCGGCGCTCTGCAACCGGTCAGCGGCTTGGGGCGAGCACAGCAGATGGTCGATCCGGAAACCCGCGTCGCGCTGCCACGCTCCCGCCTGGTAATCCCAGAAGGTGAACAGTTTGGGCTCGTCGGGATGAAGGGCGCGCAACGCGTCGGTGTACCCCAAATTGACGATCCGCCGGAACGCCGCCTGGCTTTCGGGCTGGAACAAGGCATCGTCGGCCATCGCCCGGCGGGAGAAGGTGTCGCGGTCCTCGGGAATGACATTGTAATCCCCGGCCAGCACCGTCGGCCGCTCGAGCGCCAGCAGCTCCGCAGCGCGCGCCTCGAGCCGCCCCATCCAGTTCAGCTTATAATCGAATTTCTCGGTCCCGATCGGGTTGCCATTGGGCAGGTAGATGGAGGCGATAATGACGCCATCCACCTCGGCTTCGATATAGCGGCTGTGGTTGTCGTCGGTATCGCCGGGAAGGCCGACCTGGCGAAGCTCGGGCACGCCGCTTCGGGCAAGGATCGCGACGCCGTTGAAGCCCTTTTGCCCGTGCCACACCGCATGATAGCCGGCCGCCTCGATATCGGCGATCGGCAGCACATCGTCGGCGCACTTCAATTCCTGGAGGCACAGCACGTCGGGTTTCTCGCGATCGAGATATTCGACCAACCGCGGCAAGCGGGCGCGGATTCCGTTGAGATTGTAGGTGACGAGTTTCATGTCATCCCCCTACCCGCTCGTCCCGAGCTTAGTCGAGGGATCAGACCGAAAAGCTCGATCCGCAACCGCAGCCCGAGGCCGCATTGGGGTTGGTGACCTTGAACGCCGAACCACCGAGATCCTCGACATAATCGACCGCCGAGCCGGCGACGAGGTCGAGGCTGACCGGATCGACGACCAGGGTTACGCCATCGGTCACACTGCGAGCATCATGTGGATCGGGCTGGCCGAGGGCGAAGTTGTAGGAGAAACCGGCACACCCGCCGCCATCCACCGACAACCGCAAAACTGGCGGTTTTCCTAGCTTTTCAGCGATCACCGCAACGCGTCGCGCGGCGGATAGGGTCAAGGAAACGGGGCTGGTCACAATGTGGAGATAGGGCGCGCAGGCCCGGGCGACAAGATCAGCGACGCGCCGCTGCTTGCGGTCCGCCGAGCGCGACCTGGTGCGAGTCCATCGACACGCCGGCGCCGCTCTTCTGCATGGCGAGGAGGTAATCGGTCGACTTCATGAACGGGATCGGATTGACCGCTTTGCCTTCGATCCGCACTTCATAGTGGAGGTGGCTGCCGGTCG
Organism: Sphingomicrobium sp.; assembly: GCA_046593565.1. Lineage (GTDB taxonomy): Bacteria > Pseudomonadota > Alphaproteobacteria > Sphingomonadales > Sphingomonadaceae > Sphingomicrobium. The sequence continues at coordinate 18,921 of JBKJNP010000029.1, forward strand.
AACGGCCGGTCGAACCCATGCGGCCGATCAACTGGCCGCGCGCGACGCGCTGGCCGGCCGCGACCAGCATCGCCGAGAGATGGCCGTAACGGGTTTCGACGCCGCGCCCATGGTCGAGCTTGATGAGGTTGCCATAGCCGCCATTGTTGTAGCCCGAGGCGCTGACGACGCCGTCGGCGGTGGCATAGATCGGCGTGCCCGTCGGGCCGGCTAAATCGATCCCCATGTGGCGAGCGGCGCCGCCGCCGAACGGATCGGAACGGACGCCATAGCCCGAGGTAAAGGCGGCCATGCGGACCGGCTTCTCGGACGGGACGGCGATCGCGCCGACCGAGAGATTGTCGAGCTTCTTCCAGCTCGAGAACAATTGCTTAAAGGTCGAGTCGCTGTCGGCCTTGACCGGCTCGTAAGGGCCACCCTGCCCGAGCTGGGCCGCGGCGCTGGTGGTCGCGATCTGGCGCAGGATGACAGGATCGACGTCATGGCCGGCGAGCATCGAGGCGAGCAATTGCTGGCGCTGCTCGATGATCCGAACCTTCTGCTCGGTCATCGAAGCAAGGCGCGCCATGTCGTCGGATACGGTGGCAATCACGGTCGGCGTGGTCGACGGGGAAAGGAAACGGACCAGCGAGAAAACGGAAAAAGCGACGAGAAGACCAAGGACAAGGGCAAAAAGCAGTTGCAGGTTGCTCGACAGTCGAAGGCGGCGAAGCTTGCGACCGTCATGGACGAACAGGTCGCGGTCGCGGAACAGCGCGCTCGATGCTGTCGACAAGTTGGTCATTGGATCGTCGCTCCCAAAAATCATTCGTTCGTCACGCAAGGCAAGCCCCCACGCGGCGCTTTGAAATCTTCAAGTACCGGAGCTTCCCCGCCCCATTTCCAGCCCCACGTTTGCCCACGTTTGGCTGGAGGACAGACTTCTCCCCGAATGGTTAAGCAATTCAACCTTCTGTTCCGGTGTTAAGGATGAGCCGCAAAGGTCGTGGGACGAAGCGAGCATTTTTGTTGCTTTGGATCAGCTTTGATGACACTTTTGTGAGGGGCGCGTGGACAGTGTTCGCCCCCATTCCGCCGCATTTCGCAGCCACCGAATCCCTCGATGGTCAGCGTAGCTCGCTTTTCAGGGGAAGCTTTTCGTCCAGTCATAAGGCGCGCCCGTCTCGCCCAGGATGAGGCGGACGATGGCCGGGAAGGCGGCTTCGGCGCGGACGTCGTTGGACAGCAGCACGACGCAGCTTTTTCGGCGTTCGACGCAGATCCAGCTGTTGCCGGTGGTGTCGTTATGCCCGCCTTTTTCGAACCCGCGGCCCTGCGGCCCGGTGAAGGCGATCACGCCGAGCCCGGCGGCGAGATCGGCGCGGCGCTCGGCTTTGGGCAATTCCGCCTGCAGCGTCGGGAATTGGCTACGGGTGGTGATCGGCACTTGCGGACGGCCGATCTCCGCGCGCGATTCCTTCGACAGACCCTCGCCACGGGCGAAGGCGGCGGCGAAGCGGGCGAAGTCGGCGATCGTCGTGTCCATCGATCCCGCAGCCCGCACCCGGCTGCGCTCGTCATGCGGCTCGACCTTGCCGGCCATATCCCAGCCGTCGGCCAGATTGGCGCTGAAGTCAGGCCGCCACATCATCGACGTGTTGCGCATGCCGAAGCGGTCGAACAGCCGCCGCTGCATCTCACGCCCGAGATCGAGCCCGAGGCCACGCTCGAGCACGAACTGGAGGAGGATGAAGCCGTCGCCCGAATAAGCGTAGCGCGCGCCCGGATCAAAGTGGAACCGGAGCTTGCCGTCGGGCTCGAGAAAGCCGAAATTGGCGAAACCCGGGCTGTGGGTCAGCAATATTCGCGGGGTGAGCTTTTTCCAGCGATCGTCCCCGGCGAGATCGCTCCACCGCGCATAGGCGTCCTCCACCGCGGGCTCGGCATAGGCCGGCAGCGGCTTGGGAAGATAATGGTCGATCGTCTTGTCGAGGTCGATCACGCCTTCGTCGACCAATTGCATCACCGTGTAAGCGAACAGCGCCTTGGTCAGCGACGCGCCGTACATGATGGTGTCGGTGCGCAATGGATCGCCCTTTGCGTTGCGCACGCCGTAGCTTTTGACATGGACGATGCGTCCCTTGTCGATCACCGCCAGCGCCAGCCCCTTGGCCCCGGTCGCCGCCATTCCGCGCGCGACTTCGGCGTCGATTGCGGCAATGCCGGGAATGGGCGGGGCCTTTTTGGCGGCGAAGGCTGGACCAGCGATGGCCAAAGCGGCCAGGCCGGCGAAGGCGAACAATTTCATAAGGGCCCCTCATTCCGCTCATTCTCGTCAGGCCAGCGTAGGGCGACGAAATCGGCAATGCACTGAATAATTGAGGCCCCGGCCTCCGCGAATATCTCACGGCTCGCTTGCCAGTCGGCGGCTTTGCGCTATGGCCGCCGGCGGGCCACGCCGCCCCAACGCGGCGCGCGCTCTCTGTGAGGAGAGACTGAATGTTGAAGCCAGAGGTGCGCCCTGCGCGCCCGTATTTCTCGTCCGGACCGTGCGCCAAGCCGCCGGGCTGGAGCCCCGATAAACTCGACACTCAAGTGCTCGGCCGGTCGCATCGCAGCGGCCTTGGCAAGGCGCGACTAAAACTTGCGATCGATCTGATGCGCGAAACGCTGGGCCTGCCCGACAGCCACCGCATCGGCATCGTTCCAGGATCCGACACCGGGGCGTTCGAACTGGCCATGTGGACCATGCTCGGCGCGCGCCCCGTTACCGCGCTGGCGTGGGAGAGCTTCGGCGAGGGCTGGGTGACCGACGCGGCCAAGCAGTTGAAGCTCGATCCGACGGTGATCCGGGCTGATTACGGCCAGCTTCCCGACTTGGGCCAAGTCGACTGGTCGAACGACGTCTTGTTCACCTGGAACGGCACCACCTCGGGCGTGCGCGTGCCCGATGCGGAATGGATCCCGGCGGATCGCGCGGGGCTTAGCTTTGCCGATGCGACCAGCGCGGTATTCGCCTACGATATCGACTGGGCCAAGATCGATGTCGCCACCTTCAGCTGGCAGAAGGCATTGGGCGGCGAAGGCGGACATGGGGTGCTGATCCTCGGCCCCCGCGCGGTCGAGCGTCTGGAGAATTTCACCCCCGACCGCCCGCTACCGAAAGTCTTCCGCCTGCTGTCCGGCGGCAAGCTCAACGAGGGCATCTTCCGCGGCGAGACGATCAACACGCCGTCAATGCTTAGCGTCGAGGATGCGATCTTTGCGCTCGAATGGGCCAGGTCGATCGGCGGGCTCCCCGGCATGATCGCGCGGACCGACGCCAATGCCGCCGCGCTCGATCGGATCGTCGCAGACCGCGACTGGCTGTCCTATCTCGCCACCGACCCCGCCAGTCGATCGAAAACCAGCGTCTGCCTGGCGGTCGCGGGGTCCGATGCGGATGGCATCAAGCGGATGGTGAAACTGCTCGAAAGCGAAGGCGTCGCCTACGACATCGCCGGCTATCGCGATGCGCCGCCGGGCCTGCGCATCTGGTGCGGCGCGACAGTCGATGCGGCCGATGTCGAGGCGCTCGGGCCGTGGCTCGATTGGGCGTTTGAAACAACCCGCCACACTTAAACCGCTCGCCCTGAGCTTGTCGAAGGGCCGTCCTTTCTTGAGATGGCTGTGAGACAGGACAGGGCTTCGACAAGCTCTGTCCGAACGGGATTTTTGATATGACCCAGGTAAAAGTTCTCATTTCCGATGCCATGGACCCCCGCGCCGCCGCCATCTTCCGCGAACGGGGAATCGAGGTCGACGAGATCACCGGCCAGACACCGGCCGAACTGGCCGCGATTATCGGCGATTATGACGGGCTCGCCATCCGTTCCTCGACCAAGGTCATCCCAGCTATTCTCGATGCCGCGACCAAATTGAAGGTCGTCGGCCGCGCCGGGATCGGTGTCGATAATGTCGACATCGCCGCCGCCACCCAGCGCGGGGTGGTGGTGATGAACACCCCGTTCGGCAATTCGATCACGACCGCCGAACATGCCATCGCCTTGATCTTCGCATTGGCCCGCCAATTGCCCGAGGCCGACGCCTCGACCCAGGCCGGCAAGTGGGAGAAAAATCGCTTCATGGGGGTCGAGGTCACGGGCAAGATATTGGGCCTGATCGGGGCGGGCAACATTGGCTCGATCGTCGCCGCGCGGGCGCTTGGGCTGAAAATGAAGGTCGTCGCCTACGATCCGTTCCTGACTCCCGAACGCGCGCTGGAAATGGGGGTCGAAAAGGCCGAGCTCGACGAACTTCTCAAGCGCGCCGACTTCATTTCCCTTCACACGCCGCTGACTGATCAAACCCGCAACATTTTATCAGCCGAAAACATTGCCAAGTGCAAAAAAGGCGTCCGGATCGTCAATTGCGCGCGCGGCGGGCTGATTGACGAGGCGGCGTTGAAGGCCGCGCTCGACAGCGGCCTGGTCGGCGGCGCGGCGCTAGATGTGTTCGCCACCGAGCCGGCAAAGGACTCGCCGCTGTTCGGTACCCCCAACTTCATTTCTACCCCGCATCTTGGCGCGTCGACCAGCGAAGCGCAGGTCAATGTCGCGATTCAGGTGGCCGACCAGACGAGCGATTTCCTGTTGTTGGGAGGCGTGACCAACGCGATCAACATGCCCAGCCTGACCGCCGAGGAAGCGCCGCGCTTAAAGCCCTATATGGCGCTGGCCGAGAAGCTCGGGAAGCTGGTCGGGCAGGTGATCGGCGAGGATGTGCGGGCCATCGCAATCGAGGTCGAGGGGGCGGCCGCGAGCCTCAACCAGAAACCGATTACCGGCGCGGTATTGGCGGGGTTGATGGGCACCTATTCGCAAACGGTGAATATGGTCAATGCGCCGGTGCTGGCCAAGCAGCGCGGGCTCGACGTGCGCGAAATCCGCCACGATCGCGAGGGCGATTATCATACCCTGGTGGCGGTTACCGCGACCACCTCGAACGGCGAGCGGCGCGTCGCTGGGACCCTGTTCGGCAATAGCGGACCCAGGCTGGTCGAGATGTTTGGGGTCGAGGTCGAGGCCGAACTCGACGGCACGATGATCTACATCGTCAACACCGACGCGCCCGGCTTCATCGGCAAGCTTGGCACGACGCTGGGCGAGGCAGGGATCAACATCGCCACCTTCAACCTTGGCCGCCGCGAGGCCAAGGGCGAGGCGGTTGCCCTGGTCGCGATCGACGGTGATGTGCCGGCCGACGTGGTCCAGCGCCTGTGCGCGCTCGACGGCGTGCGCGAGGTCGTGCCGCTTCGCTTCTAGTCGCTGAAATCGGAATTGGGGTCGCGCCTGCGGCTGCTCGATTGGGGGCGCACGAACACCCGGAACAATTGCGGGTGCCGCGCGCGAATTTCCGTTTCGATGCGGACAATCAATTGCTCGACTTCGGCGACGCGAAGATTTTCGTCGATCACCACGCCCATCGTCGCGATCACCTGATTTGGTGCGAGCTGCGAGGTGATGATGTCGACCACTTCGATCACGCACGGCTCCTCCGACGCGGTCTGGCGAATCGCGGCGCTCAATTCGGGCGAGGCGCGTTCGCCGATCAGCAGTTCCTTGCTTTCGCGCCCCAGCACCACCGCCACGATGGCGAGCACACACCCGATCAGGATCGAGGCCGCGCCGTCGATGCGGGGATCGCCCAGCTGGACCGAAAGGAAAGTGCCGACGGCGGCAATGACGATCCCCACCAG
>JBKJNP010000184.1:0-9095 GCA_046593565.1 Sphingomicrobium sp.
TCCTTGCGCAGCAGCTTCTCCAGTTCAGCCCGCGCCCCAGCCTGCATTCGCGCGGGGATTTCTTCGCAGCGCAGTTCGAGCAGGAAATCGCTCACAACACCCACTCCGGGAAATCCACCTGCCACGTCGCGGTGTTCTTCTCGATCCACGCCTGGCAGCTGCCCTTGGCCAGATCGCGCACCCGGCCGATGTAGCTGGCGCGTTCCTGCACGCTGATCACGCCGCGCGCTTGCAGCAGGTTGAACAGGTGGCTGGCCTCGATCGCCTGTTCATAAGCGGCGAGCGGGATATTGGCGTCAAGGCAGCGCTGGCATTCGGCCTCGGCCTTGGTGAAACCGTCGAACAGGCTGGCGGTATCCGCCACTTCGAAGTTGTATTTTGACAGCTCCTGCTCGTTCTTCAGGAACACCTCGCCATAGCTGACGCCGTCCGCATTGAACGCCAGATCATAGATGTTGTCGACGCCTTGGATGTACATCGCCAGCCGCTCAAGCCCATAGGTCAGCTCGCCCGCGACCGGCTTGCAATCGAACCCGCCCATTTGCTGGAAATAGGTGAACTGGCTGACCTCCATCCCGTCGCACCACACCTCCCAGCCCAGCCCCCAGGCGCCCAGCGTGGGGCTTTCCCAGTCATCCTCGACAAACCGGATATCGTGCAGCAGCGGGTCGATCCCGATCGCGAACAGGCTCTCGAGGTAAAGCTCCTGCAGGCCCGGCGGGTTGGGCTTCATGATCACTTGATACTGGTAATAGTGCTGCAGCCGGTTGGGGTTCTCGCCAAAGCGTCCATCGGTCGGGCGGCGGCTCGGCTGGACATAGGCGGCTTTCCACGGCTCTGGCCCCAGCGCGCGCAGCGTGGTTGCCGGGTGAAATGTGCCCGCGCCCATCCGCATGTCATACGGCTGGAGGATCAGGCAGCCGTGCGCGCTCCAGAAGGCGTGGAGGCGCAGGATCATGTCCTGAAAGGAAAGAGGCGCGGCAGTCTCGCTCATGCCCCGGGCTTTGGCGGATGGGCCTGTTACGGTCAATATGCGCAATCGTTCATCGACTGGCAGCAATTGCCTAGGTAGGACGCGCAGATGACCCTGACCAAGCGCCTGATTGCCCCGCTGTTTGCCGTGATTGCCCTGGCCGGGAGCGGCACCGCGCCCGCCGAGCAGCGCCATCCCACCCCGCAGCCGGTGGCCGCAGAGAAGCTTGCTGCACCGCCGGCGCACCCGGCGCTGTGGAAGCTGGTGGACCATGACACCACGATCTACCTGTTCGGCACGATTCATTTGCTGCCGCCGGGGATCGACTGGCTCAACGGCCCGCTGTCTTATGCGCTCGACCATTCGGACACGCTGATGACCGAGCTGCCCGATCTGCCCCCGGGCGATGTTGCGGCAGCTTTGCTGAGGCATGGCACGCTGCCCGCCGACAAGAGCCTGCGGCTGATGATGAGCGACAAGCAGCGCGGGCAGCTCGAAGCCACGCTGACTGCGCTGGGGCTGCCGGTCACCATCTTCGACCGCAAGAAGCCGTGGGTAGCGGCGGCCACTTTGCCGATCCTGCAACTCCAGAAGGCGGGCTTTAACATTGAATCGGGGGCCGAACAGACGCTGACCAAGCGCGCCACCCAGCTGCGCCATGCCCGCGGCGGGCTTGAGACGGCCGATTTCCAATTCGGCCAATTCGATGTGCTGACCGATGCGCAGCAACTCGAATACCTTGGCGCGGTGCTCGATGCCTTGCCGCAGATCAATGGCGAAATTGCCAAGATGGTGGGCCATTGGTCACGCGGCGATGCAGCGGCACTGGCCGCGCAGCTCAATGCCGATAGCGACAGCCCGGTCTTGGCCGAAGCGCTGATCTTCAGCCGCAACCGCACTTGGGCGGCGTGGATCGAACACCGGATGAAGACCCCCGGCACGGTGTTTATCGCGGTGGGCGCGGGGCATCTGGGCGGCCCGGGCAGCGTGCAAGCGGTGTTGGCCAAGCACGGGTTCAAGGCGGTTCGTGTCCAATAGCGTCTTGCGCAGGCTAGCGCTTGCAACGCTGGCCGCGCTGGCGCTGGCGGGCTGCAGCAAACCCGCCGAAGTGCGCCCCGCGCTGTGGCTGGTCGAAGGCCCGGGCGGACAGCAGGCGTGGCTGTTCGGAACGATCCATGCGTTGCCGCAGCCGGTCGCGTGGCGCTCGGACAAGATCGCCGCCGCGCTCGAACAGTCGGACCGGCTGGTGCTTGAAGTGGCGCTGATCGACGATGATGCCGGGACCGCGCGGGCCTTTGCCGCGTTGGCCGAAAGCCCCGGCCTGCCGCCCTTATTGCAGCGCGTGCCGGGCGATCTGCACGATGAACTAGGCGCGGCGCTTAAACAGGACGGGTTCGCGCCCGACGCGCTTGACCGCTATGAAAGCTGGGCGGCGGCGCTGATGCTGCAAAACGCCGCGATGGCCGCGGGAAAGTCTGACAGCGCCAACGGGATCGACCGCGCGCTGCTGCGCGGTTATGCCAAACCGGTCGAGGAATTCGAGGGGGCCGCTTCGCAACTGGCGATTTTCGACCGGCTGCCCGAACCGGCGCAGCGTGCGCTGCTAGCAGCGGCGCTGGGCGGCCCGGGCGATGAACTGGCCCAGATGCGCCAGCTGGAACAGGCCTGGGCGCACGGCGATCTGGCGCTGATCGACACGGCAACCAATGCCGATTTCCTGAACAGCCCGGATCTGCGCGACGCGCTGCTGGTGCGCCGTAACCGCGCCTGGCTGATCAAGCTGACCGCGCAGCTGACCCGCGGCGCCCATCCGTTCGTGGCGGTTGGGCTGGCGCATCTGGTCGGCACCGAAGGCCTGCCCGCGCTGCTGAGCGCGCAAGGGTACAAGGTCACCCGGCTCCAGTAGGCTTTCGCCTGAAGTCTTGCATTTGCAGCCCATTGCAGCTAACGGCGCGCGCTTCCCGTTATGGTCATCCCTGGAGGCGTGGCGGTGAAATGTGTAGTCCAGTTTTGAAAAGGCAAGTACCATGAGCGATACGCTGAACCTGCCGGCCGAGACGCGTGAAGGGGTTGGCAAGGGAGCCTCCCGTGCACTGCGTCGTGAAGGCCGCGTCCCCGCCGTTGTCTATGGCGGCAAAGAAGAACCCCTGTCGATCCACATCGAGGAAAAACTGCTGGTCAAGCAGCTGAGCTCGGGCCATTTTCTGAACTCGATCGTCGAGATCCAAGTGGGCGGCAAGAAATTGCGCACGCTTCCCAAGGACGTTGCCTTCCATCCGGTCACCGATCGTCCGCTCCATGCCGATTTCCTGCGCTTGTCGAAGAACGCCACCGTGCATGTCAACGTGCCGGTACACTTCTTCAACGAAGAAGATTCGCCCGGCCTGAAGCGCGGCGGCGTGCTCAACATCGTCCAGCACGATATCGAATTGATCTGCGACGCGGCCGAGATCCCGGACGAACTGCACGTCGATTTGACCGGCCTCGATATCGGCGATTCGATCCACATCAGCAACATCAAGCTGCCCAAGGGCGCCAAGCCGGCGATCGACGACCGCGACTTCACCGTCGCCACGCTCGTCGCGCCATCGGCGATGAAGTCCGAAGAAGGCGATACCGCGACCGAAGCTGGCGACGTCCCCGTCGTTGGCGAGGATGGCGAGGAAGCCGAAGGCGGCGATACCCCTGCGGCCGAAGGTGGCGACAAGGGCTAAACCCTTCGCCCATCGCGACACAAGCAACGACGCCCACTCCGCTTGCGGGGTGGGCGTTTTTGTTTGAAGAACGCTCCATGCAAATCTGGGCCGGTCTCGGCAATCCCGGGACGCAATATGCGCTCCACCGCCACAATGTCGGCTTCATGGCCGCCGACGTCATCGCCGACGTCCATGGTTTCGGCCCGTGGAGCAAGAAGTTCCGCAGCCTGGTGAGCGAGGGCCGGATCGGCCGCCATCGCATCCTTCTGCTCAAGCCCCAGACCTACATGAACGATAGCGGCGACGCGGTGCAGCAGGCGCTGCATTTCTTCAAACAGGACGTCGGCGCGCTGACCGCCTTCCACGACGAGCTCGATTTGCTGCCGTTCAAGGTCAAGGTGAAGACCGGCGGCGGTACCGCGGGGCATAACGGCCTGCGCTCGATCGACGCCAGCCTCGGCCCCGATTTCCGCCGTGTGCGCATCGGCATTGGTCACCCCGGCCACAAGGACCGAGTCACGCGCTGGGTGCTCGGCAATTACGCCAAGGCCGAAATGGACCCCTTGAGCGACCTGCTCGGCGCGATCGCCGCCGAAGCCGAATGGCTCGCGTCGGGCGACGATCCGCGCTTCATGAGCGACGTCGCCACCCGCATGCACCAGGACTGACCGACCGCGGCGCCGCAGCCAAGCCTGGCGCTACCGTACCGCCGGGATCGGCCAATTGCCCTTCGCGACATCGAGCGGAATGTCGCGCTCATAGGCCAGAACGCCAGCTATTGGGCTGATCCGGGTGATCGGTACCGCGCGAACATTGGCGATCTTGCCGACCGGCACCATCGCTGCCGGCCCGATCGTGCGCCCCGCCAGTTGCGGTATGCTCGCCGGCCTGGCGCTGGCTGCGGTAAAGGTGGGCGAGGCGAAATAGTCCTTGGCCGAGCCGCGGATCGTGCCCACGTCGACGATCTGGCCAGGGCGGACGACGAAACCCAAGGTGCCCATGCAGAAACAATTGCCGGTGCCGATCCCGCCGAACATGCTCGCGGCACCGGTCAGGGTGTAGGCTCCCGGCTGGACCTGCACCAGATAGGTGCGCAGCCCCGAACTGTCCTCGGCAATCAACGGCTTTCGAGCGACGGTCACGAAATTGGCCAGCTCGATCGGCACCATGGCGACGGTTTCAAGCGTGATTTCCGGTGGCTGGGCCGGCTTTCGGCCCATCATCTTGCGATCGTTAATATTGCCGCCGTCCCAATCGCGGATATCACGCTCGTAATTCTTGAGATCGCGCTGATATTTTTTCTGCGCCTTGGTGAAGGCCGCCAGGCGCTCGCTTTCCCAGAAGGCGCGGTCAGCTGGTTCGATCGCCCGGAACAGTTCGATGCCCATCGGATAATCGGACCGGATCACGATATAGGCCTTGGTCGAATCGACCTGGACCACATCCTTTTCCTTAAACTGGCGATATTCAGGCTCGCCGGTGACCATGGCGAACTGCGCGGCCAGAAACAGCAACAGTGGCATTAGCGTATCTCCCCGACGGTCGGGCGCGGGCCTGATGCAACCTTCGCCTGCATCCGTAGATAATGCATCCGCTGCGCCTCGGGGAACGCCTTGCTGCCTTCCTCGAAATTGAATTCCTTCCACACGTCGCGCGGCAGGCCGAAGGCGGCATAGCCCTTGTAGCCCATGCAGGTGCGCAAGATGCCGCGACGAAGCTTGCGCCGGGCAGACGCCATTTGCGCTTCGACGATAGCGCCGGCGATCATCCCGCCGACGACCCCGCCGACCAGCCCGAATTGCGAGGCGACTGCGGAAGCGATGGTGCTTGAACTATTGCTTCCACCGGGGCGACCAGCGGCATAATTGTCGCATTCGTCGAGGTCGGCGTAAGCGGTCGTGAAATCCGTGCCCGCTCGATGGAAGATGAAATATTTGTCGAAGTCCTGCGCCGCCGCATCGCTGGTGGTGAACACAATGTTGGGCATCGGGACGGCGGCCGGATCGACTGCCCCCGGTGTATTCCAGACCGACGTGGAATTGGACGATGCGGCCACGGCCCCCGCCGAAAAGCCAATGACCGAAAATGCCGCAACCGCGACACGCAAACGACAACGCATGAACAACCCCCATTTCCCCCGAACCGCCTGACCTTACAAACGGCTGCCGGAATGGCAATCGACAAATCCGCCCTTGCCGCGCTTGCCGCGCCTTGCCACTCATCCGCGATGCAGCGCGTCATGATCATTGGCCCGTGCGGCGCGGGCAAGTCGACCGTGTCGCATGTCTTGGCGGCGAGGCTCAATCTGCCGCTGGTGCATATGGACCAGCTCAACTGGCAGCCCGGCTGGGTCGATGCCGGCAACGACCGGCTGCGCGGTCTGCTGGCGGTGGAAGTGGCCAAGGATCGTTGGCTGATCGAGGGCAATTACGCGTCCACCATGGATATGCGGCTGAAGCGGGCCGACACCATCGTCTATCTCGATTATCCGCTGCCGCTCTGCCTGTGGCGACTAGTGAAGCGGATCGTCACTACCTACGGTCGGACCCGGCCGGACATGGCCGAGGACTGCCCAGAGCGGTTCGACGCCGAGTTTCTACTCTATGTGATCCGCTGGAACCGTGGCCCTCGCCAACGCACCGAGGCGCTGCTCCGCGGCCTGGAGGAGAGAGTGATCCGCCTGAAAAAACCGCGCGCCCTTGCCGATTGGCTGGCGACGGTCAAAAGCTGACGCGATGCGCAGCCTGTTCGCCACCCCGCTCTACGAAGCCGTGCTCGACGAGCCTTCGCTGCTCGACGATCTCGCGCACTCGATCCGCAGCTTGGCCAACGACGACCGCGCCGGCATCGGCTGGAGCCGCGAGCACGGCTACAAGGGTTATACCAGCTACGCCTCGCTCGACGACCTCCCGCGCCGCGACCCGGCGTTTGCGGACCTCAAGCGCCTGCTTACCCGCCACGCCGCCGCCTTCGCCAAGGATCTTGCCTGGGACCAGAAGCCGAAGCTCGACAGCCTGTGGGTCAACTTGCTGAAGGGCGGCGGCCATCACAGCGCCCACATCCATCCGCACAGTATCCTGTCCGGCACGCTCTACATCGAGACCCCGCCCGGCTCGGGCGCGATCCGCTTCGAAGATCCGCGCCTGGGACAAATGATGGCCGCGCCGCAGCGCCCGACCGACGCGCCGGAAGGACTGCGCCAATTCGTCACCGTCGATCCGCAACGCGGATTGCTGCTGATGTGGGAAAGCTTCCTGCGCCACGAAGTCCTGCCCGGCACAAGCAAGGCTGAACGCCTCAGCATCAGCTTTAATTTCGCCTAAGCCTAGGCGGCCAAAGCAAGCTGGTTCCGCCCCGCCTGCTTGGCGCGGTACAATGCCATGTCGGCAATCTTGAGCGCCGCGTCGATCCCGTCCGACCCGAGTTCGGCCACCCCGCCACTCACCGTCACCCCGATCGCATGATTGCCGGCGCGGAAGATCGTCGAGCCAAGCTCCGACCTAAGCCGGTCACACACCGCCAGTGCCTGTGGAAGCGTGGTATCGGGGAAGTAGAAGGCGAATTCCTCGCCGCCGATCCGCGCGACCATGTCGCCTTCGCGAATGATCCGCCGCGCCACCTCGGCAAAGCCCTTGAGCACGATGTCACCCGCGTCGTGGCCGTAGCGATCGTTGACAGCCTTGAGATGGTCGATGTCGAGCATTGCGACGCAAGCCCCGACGTCGCTCTCTTTCGACTGGCCCCGCGCGACCGCATCGCGATAGGCTAGGCGATTACTAAGCCCGGTCAGCGAATCGACCAGCGCGGCATCGCTCAGTCGAAGCTCGATCTCTTTCTGCGCATGTATGTCGCGGACGATGCTCAATATACCGTCGGGATGGCCGTCGTCGTCGACAATCAGACGGGCATGGGTTTCGGCCCAGCGCTTCTCGCCCGATGCAGTCACCGCCAGATATTCGAAGCGATTGGTTTCACCGCCCATGTCCAGCGAACGCCGATGCGCGACGCTCGCCTGTTCGAGATGCTCGGGCGCGATCAGCGATGCACAGTTACGCCCGACCAACTGCCGGGCCCCATAGCCTAGCTGGACGCACGACGGGGACACATAACGGATCGTCCCGTCGATCCGCAGGCTGAAGATGATGTCGCTCGAAAATTCGGCGAGCAAACGGTAGCCGGCTTCGCTCTCGCGCATCTTGCGGTGCAGCCGCGATCGATTCTCCAGATCAGCGGTGACCGGCAGCAGGGTCAGCACGGTGGCGGCAAGGTAGAATTGGAAGAATTGAAGTTGCTGGCCGAAGGACGTGTCAATCAATTGGATGGGACCCATGCCGCTGGCGGTTGCCAATCCGCCGATCAGCGCGAGCAAGGCGATCGATAGCGCCACCCCGCCACGACCGACCCGAAATGCGACGAGGATCATCGGCAGCGTCGGAAGGAACAGCAAGGGCAATTGCTCCTGGCGAAATACCAAGGCAGTCGTCCCGATCACAAGCATCAGCAGGGCGACGGTCTCGACCGTGTCGCGGCGGCTCATGTCGCGCATCAGCGCCCGGCGGTTGCTCCGGGTAAGCAGCAACGCGATCGGGGTGAAGGTCAGATTGCCGAGCGCATGGCCGGTCGCGAACGTCACCAGCGTTGTCACTGGCGGAAGGCCGATGGTCGACACGGCCACCGCGGCCATCAGCCCGGCCACCAGAGGCGCGACCAGACCCAGTGACGCGACGAAATGCATCAGCCAGCCAAGCGAGCCGAGCGGCCGACGCGGATCGGCGAAGCGCCGGAACAGCCACGCCGCCAGCACCGCTTCGGTCATGTTGATCGCCGCAAACGGCAACGCCATGGTCCAGCCGAGCCCCCACCAGCCGGTTACCAACACGCTCGCCACCGCACAGGGGATAATCGAGAAAATCCAGCTGTGGCGCGGCCGCGACATCAGGTCGGCGGCCAGGATCGACGTTGCCAGCCAGATGAAGGCCACGCCGCCATCGAAACGGGTCAGCACGACCGCAAATGCGGCCGCGGCGAAATAGCAAAGCCCGAGCGATAGCTGCGGAATGAGGCGCTGGATGGTCATCGACTGGGGGTGCTAAGCGCGCCGGGTTAGGGCCAGCTTGCGAACTTCTCCGTTTCGGATTGAACTGGCGATAGGTCGCGGGCCGCGCGACGATGCGGTTTCGCGGCTTCAAATCCGCCGCCCATCGGGCTAAGGCGCCCGCCAACCTTCCAATCGACAAATCGGACGATCCATGGGCTTCAAATGCGGTATCGTCGGCCTGCCCAATGTCGGCAAGTCGACCCTGTTCAATGCGCTGACCGAAACGCAGGCGGCGCAGGCGGCCAATTATCCATTCTGCACCATCGAGCCCAACGTCGGCCAGGTCGCGGTCCCCGATCCGCGGCTCGACAAACTTGCCGCCATCGCC
>JBKJNP010000202.1:0-5169 GCA_046593565.1 Sphingomicrobium sp.
TCGCGCAGAGGACGGATCGGGTGGCGCCGGGCGTGTCGAGACGCAGCTCGCTGCCGGACTGGACGTCGCCTATGAGGTTGATCTGTTCGGCCGCGTCACCCGCAACATCGAGGCGGCACGCGGCGACATTGTCGCCGCCGAAGCTGATGCCGATGCGGTGCGGGTTGGAGTGGTGGCCGAAACCGTGCGCGCTTACGCCGATGCGAGCAGCGCCGCCGAGCGGATCGCGGTCGCCACGCGCATCGTGGAACTGCTCGATCAGTCATTGAAGGTCACCGAACGAAGGGTCGAGGTCGGGTTAACGACGCGGCTCGACACCTCTCGCATTGCCGCGCTTCACCACCAGCGCGCGGCAGAGATTCCGGCGATCGCCACCGAACGCGATTCGGCGCTGTTTCGATTGGCGATGCTGACCGGACGCGCGCCCGCCGAGCTTCCCCCGACGGCGGGCGCGCGCAATATTTCGCTCCAACTCAGCCGGCCGATCCCGGTCGGTGACGGTGCGCAACTGCTCGCCCGCCGACCCGACGTGCGCGCCGCCGAGCGGCGCCTGGCCGCCGCCACCGCGCGCATCGGGGTTGCCACTGCCGACCTATACCCGCGGGTCAGCCTCGGCGGCTCGATCGGATCGACCGCGACCGGCCTTGGCGGCCTGTTCAGCGGGCCAATCGGCTGGCTGCTGGGTCCGCTGATTAACTGGTCCTTCTCGGACCATGGTCGCGCGCGGGCGCGTGTCGCAGGGGCCGAGGCCGGGGCGCAGGAGGCGCTGGCGACCTTCGACGGGACCGTTCTTCGCTCGCTTCAGGAAACCGAGACCGCGCTGTCGGCTTATGGCCAGGCGCTCCAGCGTCGCGAATTGCTGCGTACGGCGCGCGACCAGTCGGCCATCGCCGTGCGGATCACCCGCGCCCAGCAGCGCGAAGGGCAGATTGATTCGCTTGCCCTGCTCGATGCGGAGCGCACCTATGCCGAGCGCGAAGCCGAACTGACGTTGATGGACGGGGTGATCGTGTCGAACCAGATCGACCTGTTCCGGGCGCTCGGGGGAGGCTGGGACGGAACAAGCGCCGCCTAGGACCAGCTTCGCCTGGAAGTGGGCACGACCCGATCCTCGCGTTGTTCGCCGCCGACTTCACCAGCGACGCTGAACGAAGATGGGCCGCAGCGCGCGGAAGGATCGCGGTTGTGGCGGAGACGGAGTCCGTATAACTAGCTATTCTAACATATTGTAGTTAGGCGATTATGATGTGGATAAGATACAATTACCCCACATTTCTCCCCACATCGCTCTGCTGTCATCTATCTTTGGCGCGACGCTTTGCTCCTAATGTCCGGAACGGGTCGCGGAGAGTCGAGCAGCTAAAAGACCGGCATGGGTAGAAAACGGACACTAGCTTTGCGCTTCAGCGTACAGAGCCGCAATCTCCGCTGACCCTCTCGGTTCCCCAGTCTTGTCTTAGATGAAAATATATTCGGGGGCCGCCGGATCGCTCGGCTGGAAAGTTGAATATTGGCTCGGCTGGCACAGCGCCGATGCATATGACAGCGCTGCTGCAGTCGGCGGGACACTAAAATCGGCCGCGATCAGGTCTCTCGCCCGGCACCCGACGACCAGTAGGGAGTCGCCGGTGCGCCAGCTGATCAGAGTTACGCGACATGTCGAGCGCGGCCGGCGGCCGCGACCGGGTACGCAATTCCTAGATGAACATGTCGTGCGGCACGGCGTAGCTCGACGCAAAGTCGTGGCTCACATGCTCGAAGCCCGCCGCCGTCGTGAACTGGAAGTCCGCGGCCGTCATGTCCCTTGGCCTCAACCCTTCAATCAGAATGCTGTTGCCGTTGCCCCAGGTGACCAAAGTGTTGGTGCCGCCGGTAGCGGTCAGCGTAAGCTGCCCGAACGAGGTTATTCCGCTGGACGTGTCGAACACGATCCGGTCGACATGGGTGAAACCCGTAATGGTGTCGGCGCCGGAATTGGCTTCGATGACATACCGGTCATTGCCCGCTCCGCCGACGAGGCTGTCGTTGCCGATGCCGCCGTAGAGCGTGTCATTGCCCTTGTCGCCCTTCAGAGCGTCATTGCCCCCGCCGCCATAGAGGAAGTCGTCGCCATCGCCGCCGTTCAGCTTGTCGTTGCCGGCGACGCCGCCATAGACCGCCACGGCATCGCCAACGATGATGATCGGTCCGGATCCGCCGGTGCCATGGTCGTCGAGGGTAATCGCGCCGTCGCCGTAGAGCGTGTCGTTGCCGATGCCGCCGTTCAGCGTGTCCGTGCCGGCCCCGCCGCAAAGAATGTTGTTAGCGCCATCGCCGGTCAGCACGTCGTTGGCGGTGCCGCCGACGAGGTTCTCGATTTCAGTCAGCGTCCACAGGCCCTGGCCCGTGTTCTGGGCAACGCCCGGGTTGAGCAGCGAGATCGTCACCGACACGTCGGACGAGAAATTCTCGTTGTACATGACCGTGTCGTTGCCGGTGCCGCCTATCAATGTCTGATTGCCGTTTCCGGCCCACAGAAGATCGTTGCCACCGCCCCCGTTGAGCGTATCGTTGTTGCCGGTCGTGCCCGGCACCGTTGACGTCGCGAAGCCCCACAGCCAGTTGTCGCCGGCGTCGCCGATCAAGGTGTCGGCGTACTGGGTGCCGGTGAGGTTCTCGATGCCGGTCAGCGTGTCCATGCCCTGGCCGGTGTTCTGGGCACCAGCCAAGGTCAGGTTGACGGTCACGCCGGCGGTCGCGCCGAAGAAGCTCGCACGGTCGAAGCCGGCGCCTCCATTGTAGACGTCGTCGGCGGCGCCGCCGGTCAGCGTGTCGTCGCCGGTGCCGCCGAGCAACGTGTCGTTGCCGGCGCCGCCGGAAAGCTTGTCATGCCCGCCGCCGCCATCGAGGGTGTTGGCGCCGCCATTGCCGGTCAGAATGTCATTGAACGCGCCGCCAAGGACGTTTTCGATGCTTACCAAAGTGTCCGCGCCGTGAGCGCCGGCCGACGAGCCGCCGCTGGCCGTCAGCGTTATCGTCACCGCCCCCGAGGCCGTAGCATAGCTGGCGGTATCGAGGCCGCCGCCGCCGTCGAGCGTATCGTCGCCGAGTCCGCCTTCGAGAATGTCATTGCCCGAGACGCCGCCGAAACTGGCCACCACATCGGTAAAGGTGGTGATGAGATGGTTTGCATCGACGTTGATCGCTCCGTCTCCATACAGCACGTCGTTGCCGGCCCCGCCGATCAGCGAATCGTCGCCCAAATCACCAGCCAGCACATTGGCATTGCCATCACCGGTCAGCGTGTCGTTAGCGATGCCGCCCGACAGATTCTCGATACCCGTCAAGGTCCAACTGCCATTGCCAGTGATCTGCGCTGCACCCTGAAGGGCCAGCGAGACGATAACGCCGGTCTCAGGCGACCCGTTTTCAGTGAAGCGGACCGTGTCGATGCCGGTTCCGCCGATCAGCGTATGGTTGCCGATGCCAATCGTCAGCAAGTCATTGCCGCCGCCGCCGTCGATGATGTCGTTGTTGGCCGCCGAGATGCTCAGGTCGCCGAGCGTCGCGGGCGATCCCCATAACCAGTTGTCGCCGGCGTCGCCGGTCAGCGTGTCGGCAAACGGCGTCCCCGACAGATTTTCGATCCCAGTCAGATAATCGAGACCCTGCGATCCGGTATTCTGCCAACTATTCTGGAGCAACAGCGAGACTGTCACGCCGCCCACAATTGGATCGGTCTGGTAGTATGTCGCTCGGTCCGAGCCAGCGCCGCCGTCGATCATGTCATCGCCGAACCCTCCGTTAAGGAAGTCAGCGCCATTGCCGCCAAGCAGGCCGTCGTTACCGCCACCGCCACGCAGCGTGTCGTTGCCATCACCGCCAGTGAGGACATTGGCGAGGCCATTGCCTGTAAGCGCGTCGTTAAACGCCGACCCGGTAATGTTCTCGATGCCCAGTAGCGTGTCATTGCCGTCGGCCCCACTCGAGGTCCCGCCCGACGCAGTCAGCGTTACTGTCACAGTAGCCGAGGCATTGGCATAGCTAGCCGTGTCGATCCCGTTGCCGCCGTCGAGCGTATCGTTGCCGCCGCGCCCCTCGAGCAAGTCGTCGCCGTCGAAGCTGTTAAAGACATTGACATTACCATCGCCGATCAACGTGTCGGCTAAAATCGTGCCGTCGACATTTTCGATGCCGCTTACAGTGCCGGAGAAACCATAGCCGTCGAGGATCGTGCCGGCGGTGAGATTGACCGTAAAGCCGGCGGTGGCCGCCGCGGCGAACTCGGCCAGGCCGTCGCCGTTGGCGTCGGGCAGGAGCTGGCCGGAGGCGGTGATGAACAAGCTAATGCGGTCGATGCCGCTTCCCCCGTCAAGAACCGCGGTGGCGGAAATCATCTGGAACAAATCGTCGCCGCCGAAACCGTAGACGAAGTCGCCGCGGCCTCCAGCCAGATAATTGCGCTCGTCATTGCCGTAGAAAGTGTCGATGAACGCCGTGTCGCCGCCGAGCGATTCGATCCCGACCATCGTCTCGACATTGCCGAAACCGTCGTTGGAGATGATACCGGTGCGCAGGTCAGCGACGACGCCTTGGGTCGCGCGCTGCTCGAAGAAGCTGACCCGGTCGCCGATGCCGTTGACTCCCTGGCCGTCATCGGCGCCGCCGTCGAAGTAATCGACCCCGCCATTGCCGCGGAACTGGTCGTTGTTGGCGCCGCCATAGAATTGGTCGTCGCCAAGGCCGCCGCGCAGCAAGTCATTGCCGTTGCCGCCGTGCATCACGTCATTGCCGGTCACGGTGATGTTATTTTCGTTGAAATCTCCTTGCAGGAAATCGTCGCCGTCGCCGCCATACAGCGTGTCATCGCCGGCGCCCCCGCTGAGCGTATCGTTGCCGGCTAGCCCGTCGAGCACATTGCCGCTGCCGCTGCCGGTGATGTTGTCGTTAAACGCCGAGCCGGTCACATTCTCGATATTGACCAGCGTGTCGTTGCCGTCCGCGCCCGATGCGAAGCCGGCGCCCAGGTTCACGTTCACACCGCCGCTCGCATTGGCATAGCTCGCCGTATCGATCCCGCCGCCGCCGTCGAGCGTGTCGTCGCCGAGCCCGCCCTCGAGAATGTCGTTGCCATCACCGCCTAAAAGCAAATCGTTGTCGATGCCTCCGCGCAGTCCATCATCGCCGGCA
>JBKJNP010000097.1:0-3942 GCA_046593565.1 Sphingomicrobium sp.
CTCGGGATCGTGCGGTTCGGTGCCGATCGCGGTCGGGTAGAACAGGATTTCGGCACCCATCAGCATCATCGATCGAGCGACCTCGGGATACCATTGGTCCCAACAGATGCCGACGCCCAAGGTGGTTCCCGCGCCGGGCCACACCTTGAAGCCGGTATTGCCCGGGCGGAAGTAGAATTTCTCCTCATAGCCGGGGCCATCGGGAATGTGGCTCTTGCGATAGACGCCGGCAACCTTGCCGTCCGGGCCCACCATGGCGAGGCTGTTGTAGTGATGCTGGCCATGGAGCTCGAAGAAACTGGTCGGGATCCAGATTTTGAGCTCGGCCGCGAGCGCCTGCATAGCGACGACCGAAGGATGTTCGGCGGTGGCGCGGGCGGTGGCGAACTGGTCCTCATCCTCGACCCGGCAGAAATAGGGGCCCTCGAACAATTCGGGCGGGAGCACGACCTTAGCGCCCTTGCCCGCCGCTTCGCGAACCAGGTCGGAGACGTTGCGGATGTTTTCGGCGGTATCGTCGTCGAAGGCCAGTTGCAGGGCGGCCACTGTCAATTTGGTCATTCCGGCACCTGCTGGCTGATGCAATGGAAACTGCCGCCGCCGGTCAGAAGATGATCGGCGCGAAGCCCAACGACGCGGCGGTCGGGGAAGATATCCTGCAATGCCTCGACTGCGGCGGCATCGTCGGGCGCACCATATTGGGGCACGACCACCGCTGCATTGCCGATATAGAAATTCATGTAGCTCGCCGGGACCATCTCGCCGTCCCGCTTAATGAGGCCAGGGGAGGGGATGGCAACAACCTCTAGATCGGCATCGAGCAATATTTCGGCGGCATCGGCATAAGCCGGCGCGTTGGGATCGTCCTCGACCGCTTCGGGGATCGCGACCCGGCCCGGCGCGACGAACCGCGCGATATTGTCGACATGGCCGTCGGTATGATCATTCTCCAGCCCGTCGCCGAGCCACACCACGCGGGTCGCACCGAGGTCGCCGGCGAGCCGCTGCTCGACCTCATAGCGGCCGAAGCCGGGGTTGCGGTTGGGGTTGAGCAGGCATTGCTCGGTTGTCAGGAACACGCCCGTCCCGTCACCGTCGATCGCCCCGCCCTCCAGGATCCAGTCGGCCTTTGCGTAAGGCAGACCGGCCGCAATCGCCAGGCGCTCGCCGATGCTGTCGTCGCCCTTCAGCTCATATTTGCCGCCCCAGCCATTGAAGCCGAAGCCCTGAGCGCGGCGGTCTGTGCCGCTGCCGGTGACGATTGCGCCGGTATCGCGCAGCCAGATGTCGCCGAAAGGCTCGACGATGACGGTCGCGCACGGCGCCAGGCGGCGCGCTTCCTCGGCAGCAGCTTCATCGGCTGCAACCAGCAGCACTGCTTCGCCAGCGCCATCGGCGTGGACCGCCGCGGCAAAGGCGGCGACTTCTGCCTGCGCGGGGGCAAGATCGTCCTCCCACAAGGCTGGGTCGCTCGGGAAGCCGATCCACACCGATCGATGCGGCGCCCATTCGGCCAAGGGTATGTTGCTCGGGACGCTGTTCATGGACCGCGCGCCTATCAGTCCCCAGCGCCATCGCCAAGACGGCTTGCATCGCGGGCCGCTTCGTGGATTTATGCGCACACGAACAGGGGAGGGTATTAAATTGTTGCGTCATTCCATTGTATTGCTGCTGGCAGCTGCCACCACGGCTCCGCTCGCGGCGGCTCCAACCAACACCATCGCGCAGGATGCGAGCTTGTTTGCCAAGCGCGAAAGCGCCTGGTCGGTCGACATTTCCCCGAGCGGCTCCAAGGTGTTCATGCTGTCGGGCGGCCCCGCCGGCTCGACCATCGGCCGGATCTATGACTTGGCAACCGGTTCGGCCAAGCCGATCGTTGGGTCCAAGAGCAGTCTGGAAAGTCTTAACCAGTGCGATTTCGCCGGTGAAAGCAAACTGGTCTGCCACTATAGCGGCAATACCAAGATCGATGGGCAACTCATCCCGTTTACGCGGTTGGTTACCGTCTCCGCCGACGGAGGCGGGATGAAGGCATTGGGGCAAAAAGCCTCCGAAAAGGATGCCACGCTGCGGCAGTTCGACGGGAGCATCATCGACTGGCTGCCGGGCGAACAGGATGCGGTGCTGATGGCGCGGCAATATGTTCGCGAGGTCGGGACGACCGGCACCAACGTGGTGCGCAACGCCAGCGGCCTTGCGGTCGACCGGATCGACCTCAACAAGATGGATTTCCGGACCATCGTTCAGCCGCGCGACGAAGTGACTGGATACCAAACCGACGGTCAGGGCAATGTTCGGATTGCGGTGATTGACGGCAAGCGCGCCGATTCGCTGACCGGCATTACCCGGTTCCGCTATCGCAAGCAGGGGTCGACCGACTGGCAGATTCTGGGCGAGTATAATTCGCGCACCGGCGAAGGCATCTATCCGGTCGCGGTCGAGGGACAAAGCGACAGCGTTTTCGTGCTGAAGAAGACCAGTGGCCGCGATGCTTTGTATCGGATGGCGCTCAACGGATCGGGGACGTTAACCCCGGTTGCATCGGATTCAAAGGTGGACATCGACGGAGTTGTGCGCATCGGCAAGGGTCGTAAGATCATCGGCTACACTTTTACCGATGACCAGCGGAGGGTGGTCTATTTCGACCCCGAATATGCAAAGCTGTCGACAGCGCTGAGCAAGGCGATTCCCAAATTCCCCATCATCCACCTCGACGGGTCGAGCGCCGATGGGCAGAAAGTGCTGATCTTTGCCAGTGCCGACACCAATCCAGGCGGATATTATGTGCTCGATCGCGCGACCAAGAAGATGACCGAGCTGGCGCTGGTGCGTCCGTCGCTTGAGGCCAAGGCCTTGGCCTCGGTCAAGCCGATTACCTACGCCGCCCGCGACGGGGCGAAAATCCCGGCCTATCTGACCCTTCCGCCGGGGAGCAGCGGCAAGGCATTGGGCGCGGTCGTCCTGCCGCACGGCGGGCCAAGCTCGCGCGACGAATGGGGCTTCGACTGGCTGGCGCAATTTTTCGCGGCGCGCGGCTATGCCGTGATCCAACCCAATTATCGCGGTTCGTCGGGCTATGGCGAGGAATTCCAGAACGCCAATGGCTTCATCAACTGGAAGACTTCGATGGCCGACATCACCGACTCCGCGCGCTATTTGGTTAAGGAAGGGATCGCCGATCCAGCGCGGATTGCGATCGTCGGCTGGTCGTATGGCGGTTATGCGGCGCTCCAGTCCGCGGCCGTCGAACCCGGCCTGTACAAGGCGGCCGTGGCGATTGCTCCGGTAACCGACATGGCGCTGCTCAAGAAAGAAAGCGAAGGCTACACCAATGCCAAGCTGGTGCAGGATTTCATCGGTTCCGGCCCGCATGTGGCGGAGGGATCACCGCTGCGCAATGTCGACAAGATCCAGGTGCCGGTGCTGATGTTCCATGGCGACATGGACATCAATGTCGGCATCTCGCACAGCGAGAAAATGGAGGCGGCGCTGCGCAACGCCGGCCGGAAGGTCGAGTTCATCCGCTACAAGGACCTCGATCACCAGATCGACGACAGTAACGCCCGGGCCGACATGCTCAACCGCATCGGGATCGCGCTTGAGGCCGCGATCGGGCGCTAGGCACACCGCACAAACAACAAGGGCGACCCCGCGGGGCCGCCCTTGTTGTTGGCAGTGCCGATCGATCGATCAGCGCGAATAGAATTCTACCACCAGGTTCGGCTCCATGCGCACCGGATACGGCACTTCGTCGAGCGTGGGGACGCGGGCGAACGTGACCTTGGCGGTGCCGTCGACCGCGACATATTCGGGGATATCGCGCTCGGCGAGACTTTGCGCTTCCATCACCAGCGCCATTTCCTGCGCCTTGGGACCGAGCTCGATCACGTCATTAACGTCGCAGCGGCGCGACGCGATGTTGCACTTGCTGCCGTTGACGCG
>JBKJNP010000279.1:0-11853 GCA_046593565.1 Sphingomicrobium sp.
GTGCTCGTTCACTGCCGGGTCAGCGACCCTGCGGAACGCGGCCGCCTGCGCGACGACATCCGCGAACGCGTCCGCGCCATTACCGGAATCACTCCGGTGGTCGAACTCGTCCCCCCGCGCACCCTGCCCCGCACCAGCTCGGGCAAGCTCAGCCGCACCAAGGCGCGCAACCTCTACCTCTCGGGGGAGATCGTCCCCTTCGACGTCGCGGCCTAAGCTTGCGATTACTCCGCCGCACGGCTAATCGCGGCGACGGCCTAGGGGTATAGCTCAGTTGGTAGAGCATCGGTCTCCAAAACCGAGGGTCGTGGGTTCGAGTCCCCCTGCCCCTGCCAGGTCCTGAGGCGCCGAGCGCAGCGCAGCAGCGCGAAGAGTTGCCGAAGGCGGAGCATCCCAAGGTTCCGCCGATGCGAAGCGTCGTTGGAAAGGCGGCGGAGGACTTGTCCCCATGACGGCCGTCGCAATCAATCCCCGCCTTGCAAACCCGCCGCCCGCTCGCTAAGTCGCTGCCCCATGCGGACATGGAAGCAATCGCTTCCCCTCTCCGGCCTCCAGGGCCCGGGCGGGGGAAGGGGGCTATCCGGCAAGACCCGCCAACGAAGAAGGCAAGCGACGTGGCAAAAACTTCCCCCGGCGAATTCGTCAATCAGGTACGGAATGAAGCCCGCAAGGTCGTCTGGCCGTCGCGCAAGGAAACCGTCACCACCGCCGTCATGGTGCTGATCATGACCACGATCCTCGCAATCTTCTTCCTCGGCGTCGACGCCTTCTTCTCGTCCATCGTCAAATTTCTGCTCGGCCTGATCGGCTAAACAAGAGGCTCACCCACCCATGTCCCGCTGGTACATCATCCACGCTTATTCCGGCTTCGAAAACAAGGTGAAGGACCAGATCCTCGCCGACGCGAAGCGCATGGGCCTGACTCAATTGGTCGAATCGGTCGAAGTGCCGACCGAAAAGATCACCGAGATCCGTCGCGGCAAGAAGGTCACCAGCGACCGCAAATTCTTCCCCGGTTACGTGCTCGCCAAGCTGGCGCTCAACGACGACGTTTATCACCTCGTCAAGAACACCCCCAAGGTGACCGGCTTCCTCGGCCCCAACGGCAAACCGCAGGCGATCAGCGAGGCCGAGGCCGCGCGCATCCTGTCGACCCGCGAGGAAGCCGCCTCCGCCGCGCCCAAGCAGAAGATCAAGGTCGATTACGAGATTGGCGATAACGTCAAAGTGCTCGACGGTCCGTTCGCCTCGTTCAACGGCCTGGTCGAGGAATTGGATTTCGACCGCAGCCGCGTGAAGGTCAGCGTCTCGATCTTCGGCCGGGCGACCCCGGTCGAGCTCGAATTCGAGCAGGTGGAAAGAGTCAAGTAAGGCGCGCAGCGACTGCCGGGGGCAGTCGCGAGCACCTTACCGACCGCTATTTGATACTTTCTATCCCGATCCGCGACCCGGGATCGCGAGTCGAAAACGTTCAAAGATGAAATCTTGCGAAGTCCTTCGCCGTAGCGTCAGTCAATAATGCGCGCAGCGGACCGAAGTCGGGCATGCCCGGCGTGACCGTGCCGATCGCCGTGTCGGCAAATTTGGCGAGAGGCGCCAGCACCAACGGACACGTCGCGGGCACCAGCTGCGAACCCTGCCCGACCTGCAGCGTCGTCAAGATGCCGAACATCGTTCCGCTTATGGTCGGGCGCCCAAGCACCGCCAGGCGATGCTGGCCGCAGTCTTCGGTCACCAGATATATATGCCCGGATTGATTGGGCAGTGACACTGCGCCGCGCTGCTCGAATTGGGCGTCGAGCCGCTGTTGCTCGGCAAAACCGAGATGGCCCGGTTCGTCGAGCCAGTGAATATCGGTAACGTAGGTGAAGATGTTGCCGGGCGTGGCGAAACTTGGCCGGATCGTCAGATAACTCCCCTCGAGCCAACGCACTGCCGATCGCGAATAGGCCCCGAGATGGTCAGGCGCGGCGGATGGCATTCCCCCCGCGGCGGGCCCCGGCCGAAGTGCAGTGCCCAGCGCCTCTTCAATCCTGATGGTCGAAGCCAGGGTGAAAGGGCGCGTTCCGGCCAGCGCCTTTTCGAGCGTCGACAGGCTGATCCGCGCCATGTCGGCCAACGCCTGGCGCGAGATCCGGCGGCGGGCGAGTTCCTCGCGCACCCGCCGACCGACTTCGATCGACGTCGCATCGGCCAGCTCGTCTTCCTGCATTCGATGCCCCTTCCCGTCCATATCCGCACATTTGCGCACATCGCGTCAACCGCTGTCCCCAGATCCGCCGCATTCCGCCGCGTGCGGCCGAAACTGGGGCTCATGTCTCGTGGCGGTCCGGCGAGCGATGCGATTAATCGGCAGGCTCGATCCAACGGGAGTAGAGCCAATGTCGACCATCTCAATCAAAGCAGCCCTTGCCTCGGCGGTCGCGCTGACGGGGGTCGCGCTTGCCGCCGGCCACTCGGCGCCGGTCCAGGCCGAAGACAAGGTCGTAGAGAAAAATGACACCGCGGGCAGCGGGGCGTTGCTGCTCCGCGCCCAGGGAATGACCAGCGCCATGCCCGCGGTCCGCCTCGGGACCGACATGGACGTCACCATCAGCGGCACGGTGGCACGGGTCCGCGTGGTTCAGGCCTTCCGCAACACCTCCAACCGCTGGATGGAGGCCAGCTATCTATATCCGCTGCCCGAAAATGGCGCGGTCGACAGCCTGAAGATGGTCGTCGGCCAGCGGGTCATCATCGGCCGCATCAAACAGCGCGCCGCCGCCCGCGAGCTGTATGAGGAGGCCAAGGCCAAGGGCCATAAGGCCGGGCTGGTCGAGCAACAGCGCCCCAACATGTTCTCCAGCTCGGTGGCCAACGTAGGGCCCGGCGAAACCGTGCTGATGGCGATCGAATATCAGGCGCCGGTGCGGCAGGTGGCCGGGCGCTATTCGCTGCGTCTGCCGCTGGTGGTCGGACCGCGCTATGTCCCACCGCACACCCTGACCTCGCCCGACAAACTGGCCGACGCGGCCCGCATCGTCGCACCGCCGATCATGATCCCGCGCGCAGGCCAGACGCTCAATCCGGTGTCGATCACGGTCCATCTTGCGCCGGGATTCGTGCCCGCCGACTTGAGCAGCCCCTATCACCAGATTGCCATCGACGGCGCCGGCCAGACCCGCACCATTCGCCTCGCCAAGGGCGTCGTCCCGGCAGATCGCGACTTCGAACTTGGCTGGCGATCGGCGTCAGCCGAACCAACCGTCGGACTGTACCGCCAGCATCTCGGCACCGAGGATTATGTGATGGCCAGCATTGCCCCGCCGGTACTGAACGGCGTGCCCGTCGCGCCACGCAAAATGATCTTCGTGATCGATAATTCGGGCTCGATGGGAGGTTCCTCGATGGACGAGGCCAAGGCGAGCCTGGTCCATGCGCTCGGCACGCTTCGCCCGCAGGATCATTTCAATGTCATCCGCTTCGACGATACGATGACCAAATTGTTCGACCAAAGCGTCGCCGCCACGCCCGAACAGGTTGCGACTGCGATCCGCTTTGCACGCGGGCTCGAAGCTTCCGGCGGGACCGAGATGCTTCCCGCGCTGAAGGCCGCGCTGGCCGACGCCGCGGCCACCGGCGGTCCGTCGATGCTTCGCCAGATCATTTTCCTGACTGACGGCGACATCAGCAATGAGGCGGAAATGGAAGCGGCGATCGCCGCCGACGGCGGGCGCAGCCACTTGTTCCCGGTCGGAATCGGCTCGGCGCCAAACCAGCATTTGATGGCCCGCATGGCAACGCTCGGGCGCGGCACCTATACCAACATCGGATCGCCCGAGGAGGTGGCGACCAAGACCAGCGCACTGATCGACATGCTGCAGCGCCCGGCAGTCCGCGACCTCAAGGTGAGCATCGCCGGCGGCAGCCTCGACCTCACGCCGCGGATCTTGCCCGACCTCTACCCGGGCCAGCCAGTGACTTTGGTTGGGAAGACCGGCCAGCTGACCGGGACGATGACGATCAGCGGTCAGATCAATCAGCGGAATTGGTCGACGACGGTTCGCCTAGGCGACGCGATTGAAAGCCCGTCAGTGGCCAAATTTTGGGCTCGCCGCCGGGTCGACGATGTGGAAACCGATTTGGTGCTCGGCCGGATTGAACAGGATGCCGCCAACGCGGCCATTACCGGGCTCGGCCTCAACTATGGCCTGGTCACCAGCCAGACCAGCCTGGTCGCAATTGACGAAACGCCGAGCCGACCGGCCGGCACGCCGCTGACCCGCGAGGAATTGCCGATCAACCTTCCAGCAGGCTGGGATTTCGACAGCTTGCTTGGTGGTGAAACGGCGCGCGCGGCGATGGCCAATGCGGCGACCGCCAGCCGGGCATCGGCCGGTGTGCAATCCGAGCAGATCGACTTGCCCCGAACGGCGGCCAACTTCTTGCCGCCGCTGGCATCCGGACTGATGATGCTGCTGCTCGGCGCGATCGGCCTGCTCATGATCCGCCGCCGCCGGGAGATCGCATGATGCGCGCGCCGGGTTTGAAAAACGGAGGCCGCGTGACCCGCCGCGGCCTCCTCATCGCGGCGCTGGTCGCACTCACCGGCTTCGGGGCGCTGCAAGCCGCCAGCGCGGCGATGATCCCGGCCAAGGCGGTGGTCGCCCAGATCCTGCTCGACCGCGCGTTCGAGCGGAGCATCGCCGCCCACCGCCCGATCAAGCCCTGGGCGTGGGCCGACATGGCGCCGGTGGCGCGGCTCGCGGTACCGCGGCTTGGGGTCGAACAGATCGTCCTCGACAGCGGCTCGGGTCAGGCATTGGCGTTCGGCCCGACCCTGCTGCCCGCTGGATCAGCTTCGGGCCGGGGCGGCAGCGTGATTATCGCCGCCCATCGCGACACCCATTTCCGCTTCCTAGCCAATCTCGAGACCGGCGACAGGGTCGAACTCACCGGGATCGACAATTTGACCACCAACTGGCGCGTCACCGGCGCACAAATCGTCCGCAACGATCGCTTCGCGATCACCGGCGAGGCCGGGCCGCAGCTGCTACTCACCACCTGCTATCCGTTCGATGCAACTCGCCACGGGCCACTGCGCTTCGTAGTGCACGCCGAGCGAATTTGAGCCGGGTCTCGATCCTGCTCTTTCATTCCCGCTGGGTGGTGCCACATAAGCCGGGTTCAGGAGACTTGCATGGAATCGATCGCCGGCGACTTGAGGGTCATGCCCCGCACCCCGCTTGAGCCGGACCATGTCGCCGCGCTTCGAGATGTCGGAACCGAGCGAACCTACGCCGCCGGTTCGATGGTCGCCGAGGCCGGCGCGCCGATGGACCGCTTCATCTATGTCGAGCAAGGCGAGATCGAGGTCGTCGATCCATTCACCGGCGAGCGCTACCTCCCGAGCACCATCGGCCCGGCCCAATTCGTCGGCGAGATCGCGTTCCTCTCGGGCGGCAATTTCAACTTGTCGATGCGCGCCTGCGCCGAAACCCGCGTGATCGAGGTCGAGCGCGAGGTGATGCTCGCGCTGATGGCCAATATTCCCGAAATGTCCGACATCATCCTCTCCGTCTTCATTGCCCGTCGCCGCCGCCAGTTCGAAGCCGGTGACAGCGCGCTGGTAATGATCGGCGCCGAGGCCGACCCCGCGGTGCAGGCAGTGGCGGTGTTCGCCAGCCGCAACCGGATCCCGTTCCAGTCGCACGAGCTCGGCAGCGCAGACGGCGACGAGGCGGCGGTGAGTTGCTCGATCGAGCGCAGCAAACCCGCCGTGATCTTCGGAAAGGGCGAGCTGATCGACGATCCGACCCCGCTCAAGGTAGCGCAGAAGCTCGGGCTCGATCTCAGCCCCGGCGACGGCGACGATATCGACCTGCTGATCGTCGGCGGCGGCCCGGCCGGGGTCGCGGCGGCGGTCTATGCCGGGGCCGAGGGGCTTCAGGCGCTGGTGATCGAGGATCTGTCGATCGGCGGCCAGGCCGGCACCTCCAGCCGGATCGAGAATTACATGGGCTTCCCTACCGGGATTTCGGGTGGCGACCTCGTCTTCCGCGGCCAGGTCCAGGCGATGAAGTTCGGCACCCGCTTCGCCATGCCGCGACGGGTCACGGCCCTTACCGAACGCGACGACGGCAGCCTGTGCGCGATGCTCGACGGCAGCCTTACGATCTGCGCCCGCGCGTTGTTGATCGCCACCGGGGTCCAGTATCGCCGCCTGCCATTGCCCGACATCGAGAAATATGAGGGCGCCGGCGTCTATTATGCCGCGACCGAGATGGAATCACGCTTCTGCCGCAAGACCGAGGCGGTGATCGTCGGCGGCGGCAATTCGGCGGGACAAGCGGCGATGTATCTGTCGCGCACCGCCAGCCACGTCCATTTGCTGGTGAGGGGTGACAGCCTCGCCGAATCGATGAGCGATTACCTCCGCTCCCGCCTCGACAATGATCCTCGCATCACCATCCATTATCAGAGCCGGATCAAGGCGCTCGACGGCGACGATCACCTCAAATCGGTGACCATCGACGAAGCGGGCCAGCCGCGCGACATCCCAACGCAGGCCCTGTTCATCATGGCCGGTGCCGCCCCCAACAGCGACTGGCTGTCGGGGCTCGTCGAACTTGACCACAAGGGCTTTGTCCGCACCGGGCGCGAGGTCGAAGGCGCCTCGACCTTCGCCACTTCGCACCCGCGCATCTGGGCGGTCGGCGACGTCCGCGCCGGTTCGGTCAAGCGGGTCGCCAGCGCGGTTGGCGAAGGCTCGGTGGTGGTTTCCGCCATCTGGACCGCGCTCGACACGCACCACGGGGCCGAGCGCAACGCCGCCGACCAGCAGCAGCAGAAAGAGAATGCATGACCGCGATCGACGCCTGGCACGCCTACATAAGCTCGCCCGATCCCCAGGCGTTGCACGATTTGATCGATCCCGACGCGACCTTCGACAGCCCGATCGTCCACACCACCCAGGCCGGCCGCGCCATCACTTTGGCCTATCTCGGCGCCGCGACCTCGGTCCTCGGCGGCCCCGATTTTCGCTACATCGGCGAGTGGCGAAACGATGACGGCGCGGTGCTCGAATTTGAAACAATGATCGACGGCGTGACGATCAACGGCGTCGACATCATCCGCCTTACCGACGACCGCCAGCGGATCGCTTCGTTCAAGGTAATGATCCGGCCCCTGAAAGCCGTAAACCTGGTTCACCGATTGATGGGCGACATGCTCGCCCGCTCGACCTAGCCCAGCATTCGCCCAGCCACTGGTCGAGCGCGTCGGGCGCGAACGGATCGAGCCCCGAGCCCGGATAGAGGCAGCATTCGCCGAACCACAGGCGGTCGCCCTCGCAAAAAAAGTCGACCCGCAGGAAATCGGCGTCACCGGCGATCGCCTCGGCCGCGGCAAGCATTTCCGCCAGCCGCGACGGCGGCGGCGCGTCGATCGGATCGTCCGACAGCGGGGTCCAGTCGCGGTCGAACTGGCTCCAGCGATGCCGCGTTTCGCGCCCGACATGCAGTTGCACTACTGCCGCGCGCCCGCCAAAGACGTAAACCTTATAATCGAGTGGCAGCGCCGCCCTGCCGATGTACGGCTCGACCAGCAGCAACCGCCGCGCCGCGCCATAATGCCATTCGTCGAGCCAGCCGCCATAGGCCTTGGCCAACCACCGCGGCGCGACCGCTTTGGCGCGGCGATAATCCGCAGCCGTGCGCACCACGACAAACTGCCCGCAGCCATGGTTGGCCTTGACGATGAATGGCATCGGCCATGGCGCCAGGTCGGGCAATGCCTCGCCGAGCCACGACGTTGGGATGATCGCTTGCGCCCCGATCCGCGCCTCGGCCACTGCCTTCGAATGCGCTTTGTCGGTCAGCTGCGCGAGGCCGTGCCGCCGGTCGTATAATTTGCGCCACTGCACCCATTCGGTGAAGCGGCGTGGCGTGTCCAGATCGGGCCAGCGCCCGTGCCGCCACCAGTAAAATAATCCAACCCGCCACCGCCTCCACGGCGGGGCGATTGCCGGGACCGCCAGCGGCGGCGCTAGCGCAAGGCCGTTCAGGAAATTTCCCACGCGATCGGCTTGAACGAACCGCCATTGGACAAGGGCGCCGAGCAAGCGGTCAGCCCGATGATCAGGTCCATTTTCGCCTCAAACACGATCCTGTCGCCCGCCTTGCTCAGCGGCGGCAGCACCCGCACCACCCCGGTCTCGCCATCGACCGGGACGTTCATGAAGCAGTTGAACGCGGTCGGGATCATGTCCGGCCTCACCCCGTACGGATCGAGCGCCGCGGCAAGGTTGCCGAAGCAGCCGCGATGCGGATCGGCATCGCCATAGATTATTCGAAACATTTCCTTGCTGCACGGGGTGAGCAGGAAATCGTGCCGCCCCACCTCATCCTCGACGATGTCGAGCATCACGTTGGACCGGTTCGAGTAAAGCGGATCGCCCTTTGTGAGGTAGATGCGGCTTGCATAATCGATCGTCCGCCCGGCGCTAAGCACCTCGCCGATGTCATCGCGGCCAAATGCCAGCAGGTCGGCCACCTGCCCACCCTCGGGATCGATCACCGCCAGCCGCTGGCCCGCGTTTAAGATGAACGCAACCCCGCTGCGCGGCGCGATTTCATGCCGCATCCGACAAGTCCCGCCGACCACTGAACGGGCACTGCCACGAATCGCTCACCGCGCGCCCGCTATATTGCCGCGCCGCGCTCTTGGTGCCGTGCTGGCTCAGCATCGGGTTGGGGGTGCCCGCGAGCGCGAGATCACGGTTCAGGATCGTGCCGCGCAATTTGTCATATCGCCCCGCCTCGCGCAGCCGCTCGAACTGATCGTGCAGATTGAACACCATCGCCGGCGCCTCGAACCGCCGCGCCGGGCGGCTCGATCGGGGGTGGAGTCCGACCACGAAAAACGCCTCGCCGCCGAAGCTCATCGCGAAATGCGGGTCTTCGGGATCGTGCGCCACCCGCGGGTCGGCGCGCTGGCCGAGCCATTGATCCTTGTCGGTCAGCGATTGTAACCGCGCCCACAATTGCGTCTCGAATGCTTGTTCGTCGCCCGGTGCGCCGTTCTCGAACAATACCACCAACGACTGGAATGGCACCGGGTCGGCGCGATAGCGCCTGGCGAGGTCGAGCAGCCCGGGCATGATCCGTAAATCGTCCCACCCCGAGCCGAAATCGCGCGCCACGACGAACGAAATGCCGTCACGGTTCACCGCCGCCTTGGCGCCGACGCAGGGAAAGTCGGCACCGCCGATGAATTGCACAAAGCGCTCGGCGAGCGGGTGCTTATTGTCGTTGGGAATATCGAGCATCCAGACATAACGAGGATGGCGCAATCCGGTTGCATAGGCGAACCTATGCCCATTCCGCAGCGCAGAAAGGGGGAACCGGATGAGGCTTTTCGGGTTATTTCCCCATTACGCGACAACATAAAGATAAGGCCATGACCGCGAAGATTCTCATTGTCGAAGACGAGATGCTCGTCGCCTTGGAGCTCGAGGCCATCCTGCATGATAGCGGCTTCGAGCCGCTGGGCATCGCTCCCGACCTCTGCACCGCCGAGGAATATTTTGACCGGTCGATCGATCTCGCATTGGTCGATCTTAATTTGCGCGATGGCCTGACCGGTCCGCAGATCGGCAAGATGCTTGGTGATAAGGGCGTTACCGTCCTCTTCCTGACCGCCAATCCGCGCCTGCTGGGCAATGGAATTGCGGGGACCGTCGGGGTGCTGACCAAGCCGACCGATAGCGAGACAGTTCGCCGTGCAGTCGATTATGCGCTCGGGGTCCGCGAAGGGCGTCAGGCGTCGCCGCCCCATTCGCTCAAACTGTTCGGCTGAGCGCTAGCGCGCCAATGTGGAGCGCCCGACCTCGATCCGCGCGAGCAGGCCTTCGTGCCGCCACGTCCGGTCAAATTGTCCGCCAAGCTGTCCAACCACACTCAATTCCATCAATTTGGTGCCGAAACCGGTGCGAACCGGGTCGGCGGTAAGCGCGGGTCCGCCCTGTTCGTCCCACTCGATTGCCAACCGGTCGCCGTTCATCTGCGTGCGGATTGCGACCACCCCATCCGGCGTCGACAAGGCGCCATATTTGGCGGCATTGGTCGCCAGCTCATGAATTACCAGCGCCAAAGGGGTTGCCCCACGATCGTCGACGCGCAAATCGTCGCCCTCGATGCGTATTCGGCTATCGCTCAGTGCCGGATAGGGCTCGAGAATCTGGCGGATGATTCCATGCAGGCTTTCGGGTGGATCCGCGGGCCTGGATTCTTCGCTATGCGGGCGGACGAATTCATGCGCCCGGCCCAGCGCGGCGATGCGCTGCTGCAGATTGGCCGCAAACGCCTGGTTACCCGGCTGCTGGCGCGACGATAGCGACACCAGCCCACCGATCACCGCGAAAATATTCTTGATCCGGTGGCTCAGTTCGCGGCTCAAAATCTCATTATGCTCGGCCACCCGCTTGGTCTCGTGAATGTCGGTGCAAGTGCCGATCCAGCGGATGATCTTGCCCTTCGGATTGCGCACTGCAAGTGCCCGACCCAGCGTCCAGCGATACTCGCCGCTATGATGGCGCAGGCGATATTCGATCTGATAGGGTTTGCCAGTTGCCAGGCTCTCTCCCCACACCGCCCAGGCCCGTTCCTGGTCGTCGGGATGAAACATGCCATTCCACCCCACGCCGTCGGTCGAACCGTCGGGGACGCCGGTAAATTCGTACCAGCGCGCATTGTAATAATCGTGAAAGCCGTCGGGCAGGGTCGACCAGACCATGTGCGGAAGCGCGTCGGCGAACGTGCGGAACGACAATTCGCTCTCGCGCAGCGCATTGCGCGCGGCCACCAGATCGGCCTCGGCCGTCAACACCATATCGGTCACCAAACCTCCTGATTCGCCGCCTCGACGGCGCAGATCGTCCAGTCATAACAGAGCACACCCGACTTTGATCCGGGTCGTTTCGGGCCCGATGATAGGTATGCAGTGTTACTTGCGCCAATGAAGGAAGCCTTTTAGCGAACGCCGGATAAGGGGAGCAGCTTCAAGTGTATCGTGACCGGCGCTCCCTGTTGCTTTTTGCGCTGATCGCCGCGCTGCCCCTGTTCCTGTTCATTTCATTCTATTCTGCGTTCAACGCGCAGAATCGCGAGCGGGCGGTCACGCGCAACGCCCATGCCGACTCCGAACTGCTGGCGGCCCGAACCGACGCACTGCTGCGAGAGGCGCTCGCCGCCAGTCGATCGCTGGCGGCGACCGGCGCGATTGCTTCCCGCGACACCAGTCAGGCGCAATCCCGCGCCGAGCGGTTCCGCCGCGACAATCCCGACTGGGTCGAGGTCGCGCTGGACGACAATCGTCGCCGCACTCGCCTGTTTGATCTCGGCCGTGCCTCCGCCACCGGTCCGTTCGTTAACCCCGGTCAAGTTGCCATTTCATTGCGCCGCGAGGGCGATTGCCGCTGTATCGTGATCAGCCGCGGCCTCGCCGTCGCCGATGGCGGATCCCGCACCCTGCACGTGGCGCTGGCGAACGCTTCATTCTTCAAGCTGATGCCGCGCGCCTATGGCGATTACGAAGTCTCCGCACTGGTCGACGGGCGTGGCAATTTCGTCGCCCGCTCGATCGACGATAGTGGCCGCTTCGACACGGCGAGCTCGATCACGCTGCGCCGCTCGCTGGAGAACCCTGCGCGCACCGGCTTTTATCGTAACGTCACCCTTGAGGGCACCGGCACCTATTCCGCCTTCGCCCGGTCGGAAGTCAGCGGCTGGAGCGCGCATATCGCCTTGAAGAGGCAGCGGATCGACAATCCCGCCCTCGCCTTCTGGATCTCGATCGGCGCCGCGACCCTGCTCA
>JBKJNP010000001.1:0-4021 GCA_046593565.1 Sphingomicrobium sp.
GCCCCCTCCCGCGTCAGGCTCAGGAACACATCCTCAAGGTCGGGATCGCGGGTCGAGACGTCGATGATTCCCAGTCCGTCGGCCGCCAGCGCGGCGAGCACTTCGCCAGCATTGACCTGGTCCTTGCGATACGTGATCTCGATCGTTCGAGGGCCGGTCAATTCGATCCGGTCGAAGATCGGCGCCACCGGCACCTTGTCTATGTCGCGGTCGATCTCGACCACCACCGCTTTGTCCTGCGCCTTGGCAATCAACTCGCGCGTCGGTTCGTTGGCGATCAGCTTGCCGTGGTTGATGATTGCGATGCGGTCGCAAAGCTGCTCCGCTTCCTCGAGGTAATGGGTGGTCAGCACCACCGTCACCCCGTCGCGGTTGAGTTGGCGGACATAGTCCCACAATTGCTGGCGAAGCTCGATATCGACCCCCGCGGTGGGCTCGTCGAGCACCAGGATCGGAGGTGAGTGAACCATTGCCTTGGCCACCAGCAGCCGCCGCTTCATCCCCCCCGACAACGTGCGCGCATAAGCATCGGCCTTGTCGGTCAGCCGCACCGCGGCGAGCAGCTGGTCGGTGATCCGCGCTGCCTTGGGCACATTGTACAGCCCGGCCTGAAGCTCCAGCGCCTCGCGCGGGGTGAAGAAAGGGTCGAACAATATTTCCTGCGGGACAATCCCGATCGAGCGCTTGGCGTTGCGCGGCTGGGCGTCGATGTCGAACCCCCACACATTGGCCTTGCCACCGGTCTTGGTGACCATCCCGGCAAGGATGTTGATCAACGTCGATTTACCCGCGCCGTTGGGGCCGAGCAGCCCGAAAATCTGCCCGCGGGGTACGTCGAACGACACATCGTCGAGCGCGACTTTGCCCCCGGCATAGGTCTTTGACAGCGATTCGATGCGGATGGCGGGGCCAGGGGCGGATGTGTGCTCGGACATGGGCAGAGGCGATAGCCGCGCGCGCCGCACGGTCAAAGCGCTTATGGTAAACGGCGCAATAACCTTAATCGAAAAGCTTGTCTTGACGTTAACCCTGTACGGCAATTGGCATGATTGGTGCCCTGCGTTTCCCCCTCCTGACGATGGCCCTTGCCGCGCTAATCGCGCCGGCAATTCAAGCCGCGCCGATCGCGTCTCCCACCCCGCCCGCAGCGCAGGCCGCGCTGATGCGCCCGCTGACCCTGAGCAAGCTCGCCGACATGGATTTCGGCTATCTCGGGGTGACCACGGCGGGCACCGCGGTGATCAATCCGGTGACCAATACGATGGCCGTCACTGGCGGCGTGATTCGCCTCGGCGGAACGCCCCATGCGGCGCGCTTCGCCGGTGCGACGCGAAGCTCGGCGGTGGTGATCATCCGCATTCCCAATGGGGCAATTACGCTAACCCGCGTCGGTGGTACGCAGACCATCACGCTCGATTCTTTTACCCTCGACGGCCAGTCGAAGCGGGCCATGGCCCAGGCCGGGGTGTTCGAGTTTGCGGTCGGCGCCACCTTGCGTCCTGCGGCGAACCAGGTCGAGGGCGTCTACACCGGCACTTTCGACGTCACCATCCAATATCCGTGACGTCCCAAAGCCGAACGGATAAGGTAAATTTTCTGGCTACCTTACTCGTTGAAAGCCTGTTGAGGCGCGACCCTCATATTTATCGGCGTTATCAACGTGCCAGGAACCATGATTATGCGCTTGAAATTCTGCCTCGCGGCTTTGGTCGCCACTTCTGCCTTCGCTTCGCCCGCTTTCTCCCAGGTCGTGTCCGATACCGCCACGGCCGAAGCGCGCGGGCTTGTCCTTCAGCCGCTAACGCTGACCAAGGTCGACGACCTCGACTTCGGCACCATCCTTGCCAGCACCGTTGTTGGCAGCGTTGCCATCGATGCCGACACCGGCAATCGGACGGTATCAGGCGGCGTCACTCCTGTTGCATCGAACGTCGGCCAGCGCGCCGTGTTCGCCGGTGCGGGCACCGCGGGCCAACAGGTTGATCTGGTCCTGACGCCGCCGACCGGTAACGTCCTCGTCAGCACCAGCAATCCCGCAGACGTGATCGTGATCTCGAGCATGCTGCTCGATAATGGCAATGCCACCACGCGGATGATCGACGTGACCGGAGCTTTCCAGGTCGGCGTCGGCGGCGATTTCGCCATTGCCGCGGGACAGCCCAACGGCTTCTACAGTGCCAATTTCGATCTGACCGCCAACTACCAATAATGATCGTCGTATTTCAATAAGGGCCCCACTCTTATTGAAGCTTCGGGGGACGGTTGCTAGGGCTTGCCTATGCTTCCGCCCCCCGAAACCATTCGCACCACCAGCACCC
Organism: Sphingomicrobium sp.; assembly: GCA_046593565.1. Lineage (GTDB taxonomy): Bacteria > Pseudomonadota > Alphaproteobacteria > Sphingomonadales > Sphingomonadaceae > Sphingomicrobium. Next base: position 2,319 of record JBKJNP010000001.1, read on the forward strand.
GCGTCGCTTGCGACGGATCGGGCGCCGTCCCCGCCGCACTCGGCCATCCCCGCGTCTATCTCCAGGTCGATAGCGATCTCGGCTATGTCGACTGCGGCTATTGCGACCGCCGCTTTGTGCTCGAGGGCGGCCGCGCCGACACCGCGCAATGAGCGGCCCGCGCGACCTGCTCTACCGGACGCTCGATCCCGACGACGCCAAGCGCCTCGCCGCGCGCCACCTCTCCCCACACGACGATGGCGAGCTTTACCTCCAGTACAGCCTGAGCGAGGCATTCGGCTTCGACGACGGCCGGCTCAAGACCGCCGATTACAACAATGCGTCGGGCTTCGGGTTGCGCGGGGTAACTGGCGAGACCACTGCCTTTGCCCACGCCAATGAAATCAGCGCCGCTGCGATCGACCGTGCCGCCGCGACGTTGCGATTGCTCGATCCGGCCAAAGGGGCAAGCTCGGCACCGCCGTCGCGCACCAACCAGGCGATGTATGGCGGCGACGATCCGCTGTCGGCCATTCCGTTCGCCGACAAGGTCCGCTTGTGTGCTGAAATTGATGCCGCGGCGCGCGCGCGTGACCCGAGGGTCGACCAGGTCAGCGTGTCGCTCGCCGCCAGCTGGAGCGTGATCGACATCGTCCGCGCCGACGGCTTCGTCGCAAGCGATATCCGCCCGCTTGTCCGCCTCAACATTTCGATCGTCGCCAAGAATGGCGACCGCCGGGAGACCGGCACTTACGGCACCGGCGGCCGCTACCTCTACGATCGCCTGTTCGACCCTGCGACGTGGAACCGCGGCATCGACATGGCGCTGGCCCAGGCACTGGTGAATCTCGAATCGGTCCCCGCCCCGGCGGGCGAAATGCAGGTGGTGTGCGGTCCCGGCTGGCCCGGGGTGCTGCTCCACGAAGCGATCGGTCACGGGCTCGAGGGCGATTTCAACCGCAAGGGCACCTCGGCTTTCTCGGGCCGGCTGGGGGAGCGGGTCGCCGCGCCCGGCGTCACCGTGATCGACGAAGGCGCGATTGAGGGGCGGCGCGGGTCGCTGACGATCGACGACGAAGGCACCCCCACCGGCCGCACCGTGCTGATCGAGGATGGCATATTGAAGGGCTACCTCCAGGACCGCCTCAACGCCCGCCTGATGGGGATGCAGCCGACCGGCAACGGCCGCCGCGAGAGCTTCGCTTATGCGCCAATGCCGCGCATGACCAACACCTTCATGCTCGGCGGAAATGACGATCCGGCCGAGCTGGTGACCCGCGTCAAGGACGGCATTTACGCCAAGAGCTTCGGCGGCGGGCAGGTCGACATCACATCGGGGAAATTCGTCTTCTCCTGCACCGAGGCCTATCGCATCCGCGGCGGCAAGATCGCCGAACCGGTCAAGGGCGCGACGCTCATCGGCGACGGCCCGACGGTGCTCACCCGGGTCGCGGGGATTGGCAACGACCTCGCGCTCGACGAGGGGGTCGGCATTTGCGGCAAGGCGGGCCAGACCCTGCCCGCGGGGGTGGGCCAGCCGACCTTGCTGATCGACGGACTGACCGTCGGCGGGACCGCGGTGTGAGTGCGCGGGACGACTGGCGCGGCGAGGTCCTCAAATTCTGGTTCGGGCTGGACCCGAAGCAGTGGTTTTCAAACGACCCCGCGCTCGATCACGGAATCCGGGAGCGCTTTCTGAAATTGTGGAGCGAGAAGCAGGCGCT
>JBKJNP010000111.1:0-3324 GCA_046593565.1 Sphingomicrobium sp.
GGCGATCGTCTGCAACATCGGTCACTTCGACAGCGAGATCCAGATCGGCGGCCTCGCCAACATGAAGTGGGTCGAGATCAAGCCGCAGGTCGACGAAGTCGAATTCGCCGACGGCAAAAAATTGATCATCCTGAGCAAGGGCCGCCTGGTCAACCTCGGCAATGCGACGGGCCACCCCAGCTTCGTGATGTCGGCCAGTTTCACCAACCAGACGCTGGCGCAGATCGAGCTGTGGACCAAGTCGGAGAAGTACGGCAACGACGTCTACGTCCTGCCCAAGCATCTCGACGAAAAGGTCGCCGCGCTCCACCTCGACAAGCTCTCGGTCAAGCTGACCAAGCTGAGCGACAAGCAGGCCGCCTACATTGGCGTCCCGACCGAAGGCCCGTTCAAGCCCGACCACTACCGCTACTAGCGGAGCGCCGGAAGACGCGGAGTGTTCGGCCGCGTCGGAGTACGGGAATGCCAGAATTTGGGGCGGTGCACCGGTTGGTGCGCCGCCCATTTTCATCGAGGCAGCAGGATACCGAGGTCGCGTTCGATGCGGCGGCGTGGAACGCACCCGGATTGCTCAATCCCTTTGGCCAGGACCAACAGCAATACCTGCTCTGTTGCCGCTCTCAGGTCAGGGAACTTCGCCACCAGGACCGGCGTCACTTGCTGTGAAAAAAACGTCACTTTGTCGCGCAAATGAAGGTTTGACGGTAGCGTCGCGTCGAACCGCGACCAATCTTCCGCAACGTAAGCAATGGCCTCGTCCAAAATTAGGTCGGTCCTCATTTTGTCTCCGCTACGGAAGCAACGTCCAGACCGCAATGGGTCGAAAGGGGACACTGGTCGCTAAAGGCAGAAATGGGTGGAAAACGGACATTACACCCCCCGTCATCATGCGGCGATGGATTCGAAGAGCCAGAGAATTGCGTCGGTCGCCAAAACGTAAATCAGGACCGTGGCGGACAGCCATCGCTTCGGGATGGAAAACGCCAGCGCGAAGAGGGCCATCGAAAAGAAGTTGTTTGCCAGGTAGCTCCAGCTTCCATCGCCTCGGAGGGCTCGCAACATCGGTGGTATGACGCCGGCAACCAAGTAATATGCGATCAGCGATCCGAAGATCAGCCGCCTTGATTTCTCGAAATGCTTCTTCAGGCTAATGCGATCGTCGGCCGATCCTCCTTCCGGAAGCACAGCCACCGCCAATACATAGAGAATGAGGCAGGCGAACGCGCGAATGCCCACCTCGGCCATGGTGACGGCCTGATCCCGAAGCGACCATTGATACCACCAGTAAATCAACGCTGCTTGGAACACTACGACGGCGGCCAGCGGCGACAGCCAGTCCCACTCGACCCGCTTTCCTTCGATGACGAGCTTGGCGACGCTGTAGGCAATGTGCGCGAAACCCAACCCCAAAAGCAGCGAAATCAAACCGAATGTGAATTCAAATCCGCTCAAGATGGCCCCCTTTGCTTCGACCTCACATCTTCGAGTGCGCTGAGCAAGCGAAAGCTCAATGTCCCAGGTCTGGCGCCGCCTTGCTGATGTCCGCAATGGGTCGAAAGTGGTCACTAGCCCGCACAAATCCTTCGTTGCATCCGCCAGCGCCTTGATCGGCCAAGTTGAACCCGGCGATTCGGCGAGGCCCCCATCGCCGCGCCACCCTTTTCCTTCCCCCGCGCCCGCCCTATGACCTTGGCCATGGCGGGCGGCACAACATCCTCATGACGATCACCCCGGGGCTCGCCACCGTGATCATCATTGTCGCCGCTTTCTGGGTGGCGATCGCTGCGTTCCTGATGATCCTCGCCAGCCGCCGCATCAGCCGCGCCAATGCCTTGCTCGGCGGCGCACGGTCGATCGCCTCGCTGCTTCGATCGGTGCCGGCGCGACCGCTGATCGTCCGCCCCGACGGCGGGATCGAAAGCGACAGCCTGCTCCAGCGCGATCTCGGCTTGGCGGCGATGCCCGAGCATCTCGACAGCCTCGCGGTCGACGGGTTCGGCCTCGACCCCGCCGATCTCGCCTTGCTCAAAGCCGATGTCCAGACGGCGGCGGTCAGCGGCACCGGCATCGCGCGCCAGGTGCGCATTGCCGGCTCCGACCGCGCGGTCGAGGTGCGCGGCGGGCTCGCGCCACCGCCTTATGCCGCCGGCACATTGTTGTTGTGGCTGTTCGACGCCACCGGGGCGGAGGCCGAACGGCTCAAGCTGGCGACACAGCTCGGCAGGACCGAGGCTGCGCTCGATGCGCTGACCCATTTGATCGAAAGCGCGCCCTTCCCGATGTGGTATCGCGGGCCCGACATGAGCCTCGGGCTAGTCAATTCGGCGTTCGTTGCGGCGGTCGAAGGACGCGACGCGGCCGAAGTGATCGCGCTCGGTAGCGAATTGATCGACAGCCCTGGCGATCAGGGCGCGCGCGCCGGTGCCGCGGCCGCGCTCGAGAGTGGTCGCCCCTACATCCGCAACCAGCCGGCGACGATCGGCGGTGAACGGCGGATGCTCAAGCTGGTCGACGTGCCGCTGCCGACCGGTGCAGTGGCGGGTTTCGCGATCGACATCCAGGATCTGGAGGATGCGCGGTTCGAGCTTGCCCAGACCTTGCTGTCACAGCGCGAACTGGCCGACCGGATGACCTCGGCGGTGGCGCAATTCGATTCCGACCGCTCTTTGTCCTTTTTCAACCAGCCGTTCGCCACCATGTCGCAGATCGACCCGGCGTGGCTCGGCGAAAATCCCGAATTCGACCGCCTGCTCGAACAGATGCGCGACAATGGCCGGCTACCCGAAGTGCGCGATTTCCCGGCGTGGAAGAACGAACGGCGCGACTGGTTCCTGTCGCCGGAGGAGGCGTTCACCGAGGACTGGATCCTGACCAACGGCGATCATTGGCGGGTGGTCGCGCAGCCATTGCCCGACGGTGGCCTTCGAATCATCCTCGAAGACCGCACCGAGCAGGTTCGCCTGTCGTCGTCGCGCGACACCTTGCTCCGCGTGCGGACCGCGACGTTCGACAATCTGTTCGAGGCGATCAGCGTATTCGCCTCCGACGGCCGGCTCTATTTGTGGAACCGCCGCTTCTGCCAGGTGTGGGATCTCGATGAGGAATGGCTCGCCGAGCATCCCCGGGTCGATGAACTGGTGCCGGTGATGGCCAAGAAACTGGTCAACCCGACGGCCGCCGCCCAGGTTCGCGAAATGGTCCGCGACGCCACTACCGGGCGCCAGTCGGGTACCGGCCGCGTATCGATGACCGATGGTCGCCACTTCGAATTCGCCGCTGTTCCGCTGCCCGACGGCAATGCGCTTTTCACCATGGTCGACGTGA
>JBKJNP010000203.1:0-6085 GCA_046593565.1 Sphingomicrobium sp.
GCAAGGCGCATAGTTCGCTGATCATCGGCACCTTGCTGGTGCTCGCCGGCTTGACCGAAATCTTTGCCGGGACGTTCCGCCATGAAACGCGTCGGCTGGCGATGCTCGCGGGCGCGCTGACCACGCTTGCCGGCGTGCTGTTTGCGACCGACAATGCGACCCATTTCCTCTCGACCATTTCGATCATCGCCGGCTGGCTGTTCCTGCGTTCGCTGGTCCTGATCCGCGCCGCCTGGCTTGAACGCGGGTCGGTCCGCACCTGGACCGGAATCGCGGCCGCGACCGATCTGGTGCTCGCATTGATCCTCGCCGTCGGCCTGTCGATCGCGACCCTGATCGTCAGCCTGTTCGGCGCCACCCCGACGATGATCGCAAGCTTCGCCTGGGTTCTCGCTGCAAGTTTCATCGCCACCGCCATGCTGCTCCTCGAAGTCGCCAGCTGCGGCCGCGCTGCCGAGAACGTCTGACGCCGCAATGGCCCCAATCCTTTCCTTCCCTTCGGTCCAGCTCACCCAACTCGCGCAGATCATCCAGCTGGCGGTGGCACCGGTGTTCCTGCTCGCGGGCCTTGGCGCCTTCCTCAACGTCTGCGCCGGGCGGCTTGCCCGGATCGTCGATCGCGCGCGCAATCTCGAGCCGCGGATCCTCGGCAGCCGCGGCGACGAGCATGACCGCCTGATCCGCGAAGTGCGGCTGCTCGACCGCCGGATCCACATCGTCAATCGCGCGATCTTCGCCACCGTGCTGGCCGCGTTGCTGATCTCGGCGGTGGTCATCCTGCTGTTCACGGCGTTCCTGTCGGGCCTCAAATTCGGCACCGCCATCGCCTTGCTGTTCATCGCCTCGATGATCTCGACCGGCGCCGGCTTCGCCATCTTCCTCCAGGAAACCCGCCTTGGCACCAAGTCGGTCCGGGTCCGCACCTCGATCCTCGACCATGAGGCCGACCCCGACGAGGATTAGGCATTGCCGACCCCGAGGGGGCGCGGCAAGATGCCGGTCGTTCAGGGGGAGATTGTCGATGTTCGTTACTGCGTTGGCCGCGCTCGCGGCCGGATCCACCGCACCTGCTGCTGAAGCACCGGTGGCGTCGCCGCCTCCGGTCGTTCGGATCGAGCTTCCCGCGCCCGACGCATCGGGGAAAAAGCCGGAAGCGAGCGCCGCGACCAAGGCTGCCGACCAGGCCGCCTCAATGTCGATGTTTGCCGAAATGGCGGTAAAGGCCATCGACCGGATCCTGCCGCCGCAAGCCGATCCCGAACCGGCCCGGCTGGCGCTCGCGCGGACGGCGATGGACGGGTTCATGCCGGCTGGCAGCTATGGCCGGATGTTCAATGTGCTGACCGATAACATGATGAACGACCTTTACGGTCGACTGATGGGGATGACCGGCACCCAATTGTCCAACGCCGTCGGCCTGCCGATCGCGTCGGGCGCGAAAGCGGAACTGACCTTGCTCCAGCAGGCGAGCAAGAATGATCCGATGTTCGACGCGCGGATCAAGGCTTATGTCGCCGCGTTCAAGGTCGAAATGGGAACCACCATGGGGATCGTCGAGCCCAAGCTTCGCGAGGGCATGGCGCGGGCCATGGCGCGCCGCTTCAACGCCGCCCAACTGACCGATCTCAATCGCTTCTTCGCGACCGATACCGGCCGCGCCTTTGGTCAGGACATGATGCTGTTGTGGATCGACGGCGACGTGTTTCGCGGCATGTTCGCGAGCATGCCCGAACTGATGCGGGCAATGCCGCAATCGGCCAAACGGTTCGAAGCGATCGACAAGCAATATCCGTGGCCCAAGAAGCCCGAGGTCAAGAAGGCCGCGCCGGTGCGGAAGAAGAGGAAATAGGGCGTTAGGCAGCCGCCTGGCGCCGACACCGGCATCGTCTCGACAAAGTTAGGCCTCGCCGGTAACGCTGGCGAAGCCTTCCTCCTTTCCAATCCTGACCTCCCCGGAGACACTGCACCGCCATGGTAACCGCCTCTTCGATTCTCGACCGAGTCCTCGTCCTCGAAATGGTCCGGGTGACCGAAGCCGCCGCCATCGCCGCGGCCAAACTGGTCGGGCGCGGGGACGAGAAAGCCGCTGATGCCGCTGCGGTCGAGGCGATGCGCACCGCGCTCAACCAGCTGCCGATGGACGGCACGGTGGTGATCGGCGAAGGCGAACGCGACGAGGCCCCGATGCTCTACATCGGCGAGAAGGTCGGCTCGGCGCAGGGTTCGGGCCCCGGGATCGACATCGCGCTCGATCCATTGGAAGGCACCACCGTCACCGCCAAGGGCGGCGCCAATGCGCTCGCCGTGCTGGCGATCGCTGAAAAGGGCGGGCTTCTGAACGCGCCCGACGTTTATATGGAAAAGCTCGCCATCGGGCCGGGCTTTGCACAAGGCACAATCGATCTCGACAAGAGCGTGGCCGACAATGTACGCGCCATTGCCCATGCCAAGGGCGTCGATCCGGCCGACATCACCGCCTGCGTGCTCGACCGCGACCGCCACGCCGGGATCATCGCCGAACTCCGCGCACTCGGCTGCGGAATCCAGCTGATCCCCGACGGCGACGTTGCCGGGGTCATCTCGACCACCGACCCCGACACCGGCATCGACGTCTATTTCGGCACCGGCGGCGCGCCCGAAGGCGTGCTCGCGGCGGCGGCTTTGGCCTGCGTCGGCGGCCAGATCCAGGGTCGCCTCGTGTTCCGCAACGATGACGAACGCGCCCGTGCCAAACGCTGGGGGATTGAGGATCTCGACCGCGTCTACGCGCTTGAAGATATGGCCAAGGGCGATTGCATCTTTGCCGCCACCGGGGTCACCGACGGCTCGCTGCTCGATGGCGTCAAGCGCCGCAGGGGCGGGTCGGTTACTACCGAATCGATCGTCATGCGCGCCAGTTCGGGGACCGTTCGCCGCGTGGTCACCGAGCATCGCCACGGGGTCGCCTGACCCCTCTTGTGACGCGGCCGCAGCGCTGTATTATCCGCACATGACACTCGAACCCACCACCGCCCCGATCCAGCCGGTCGAACCCGGCTATCGCCATGTCCTGCGCCTCGGCGCGGCGATATTCTGGCTGCCCTTGTTCATCGGCGCGCTGGTGGTCGATCGCCTGGTCCTCCATGAGCTGCCGGTGGCCGGCCTGGCGCCGGTGCTGGTCGGGCTCGTCGCCTTCAGCGCGATCATCGTCGGTCCCGACCGCATTTACCGCCGGCTAGGCTATGCGGTCGATGGCGGGTTGCTTCGCGTGGTGCGCGGCTGGCTGTTCCACACCGACACCATCGTCCCGTTCGTCCGGGTCCAGCATATCGACGTCAAGCGCGGCCCGCTCGACAAGATGTTCGGCACCGCCACTTTGGTGGTCCATACTGCTGGCACCCATAACAGCATCGTCTCGCTGCCCGGTCTTTCGCCCGACACCGCCGCGGCCATCCGCGACGATATCCGCGGCCTGATCCGCAGCGACCACCAATGAACGACGCCGCCCCGGAATCTGGCACCGCAAACGCACCGGTCGAGCGGCTCCACCCGCTCTACCTCGTCACCGGCCTCGGCAAGTCGCTCAAGGGCGCATGGGGTCTCATCGCCGGCATGGCGGTGCTCGGGTCGCAGGGCCGCTGGTGGCTCGTCGCGCTGATCGCCACGGGCTACGTCATCGTCTCGCTCGTCTCGCTCCTGATGACCTGGCTCAAGTTCGAATATCGCGTCGGCAGCGACGAATTGCGCATCGACAGCGGCTTCCTGTCGCGCAACAGCCGCGCCATCCCGTTCGACCGCGTCACCGACGTAGACCTCGAGCAGGGTCCGCTCCATCGACTGTTCGGTCTTGCCCGGGTGCGGCTCGAGACTGGCGCGTCGGCTGGCGCCAAGAATGAGGATGGCGTGCTCGACACCATCGCTCTCGCCCGCGCCGAAGCGTTGCGTGACCACGTCCGCGCTCGCCGCGGTAGCGCCGCGGTGGCCGACGTCGCCGACGACGACATCGCCGCGCCGCCTTTGTTCGCGATGGACAAAAGCCGCGTCGCCACCGCCGGCCTGTTCAACTTCTCGCTCGCGGTGGTCGCCGGCCTGTTCGGCATTTCGCAGACGTTTGGCGATGTGCTTGGTTTCGATCCGTTCGAGCGAAGCTTCTGGATGGCGATGGCCGAGCGCTCGGGACCGCTCCGGGAGCTGGTCGTGGCGCATCAGTTCATCGCCGTCATCGGCGGTGGAATCGTACTGGTATTGCTCGGCATCGCCACCGGCATGATCCGCACTTTGCTGCGCGAACATGGCTTCCGCCTCGACCGGACCGAGACCGGCCTCCGCCGACGCCGCGGCCTGCTGACCCTGACCGACGTCACCGTGCCCGTGCGCCGGGTGCAGGCGGCGATCCTTGCCAGCGGCCCGGTGCGCCGCGCGTTCGGCTGGTGCGAGTTGAAGCTGCAGAGCCTCGCCATGGACGGGGCCAAGGGCGACCATGTCGTCGCCCCGCTCGCCCACCCCGACCAAGCCGCGTCGATACTCGCCTCGCTCGGCTGGCCCGCGTCGCCCTCGGCCGGCCCCTGGTCGAACGTCTCGATTGCCTACGTCACCTCGCTCGCGGCCTTGCTTGCCCTGCCTGCGCTGGTCGCGATTATCGTCGGGTTGCTGGTCCAGCCCCTCGTCATGCTGTGGGCGGCCGGTGCGTTGGTCGCGGTTGCGGCGCGCTGGCTCGGCTGGCGCCAGACCCGCTTTTCCCTGTCGGATCAGGCCTTGTTCGTCGAACAGGGTTGGTGGCGCCGTCGCCGATCGATCGTCCCGACCCGCAACATCCAGAGCGTCGATCTCTCGCAAAGCGCATGGAGCCGCGCGTTCGGCATTTGCACGCTGAGGCTCGGCGTGGCCGGCGGCGGCGGCTTCTCCTCGCACCAGGTCCCTGCGCTGCGCCGCGCCGAAGCGCAGGCTCTGCGGACCAGCCTGATCGCCGCCGCATGAGCTCCTCCTTTGCGTCCTTCCGCTCGGTCAGCGGCCAGCCGTGGCGCCCACGCCGCGACGGCGGGGACGATCTCGGGATCGACCTCATTGACCAGTTGCTGCTCGCCCGCGGCGTCGCGCCAACCGACCTCGCCCGCCACCGCGCGCCAACCTTGCGCGAATTCCTGCCCGACCCGTCGGTGTTCGCCGACATGGACAAGGGCGCCGTGCGGCTGGCCGATGCGGTCGAAGGCGGCGAGACGATTGCCATCTTCGGCGATTATGACGTCGACGGCGCGACCTCGGCAGCCTTGCTCACTCTGCTGCTGCGCCGCCTCGGCAACGATCCGATGATCTACATCCCCGACCGGCTGCTGGAAGGCTATGGCCCGAGCGGGAAGGCGCTGGTCGAGCTGAAGGACAAGGGCGCCAGCCTCGCTATCACCGTCGATTGCGGCGCGCAGGCCTTCGATGCCCTGGCCGAAGCCGCGGCTGCCGGGCTCGAAGTGATCGTCTGCGACCATCATTTATGCTCGACCACGCTCCCCACGACGGTGGCGATGATCAATCCCAACCGCCTCGACGAAAGCGCCGAAGGCGCCGCCCACGGTCATCTCGCCGCGGTCGGAATGGCGTTCCTGCTCGGGGTCGCCTTGCTCCGCGAACTGCGCAAACGCGGTCGCTTCGTCAACGGCGTGTCCGAACCGAAAATCCTCGACCTGATCGACATCGTCGCGCTCGGCACGGTCGCCGACGTGGCGAAACTCAAGACCCTCAACCGCGCCTTCGTGACGCAAGGCCTCAAGGTCATGGCCGAGCGCCGCAACATCGGCCTCGCGGCCCTGGCCGACGCCGCGCGGCTGGTTAAAAGCCCGACCAGCCGCGACCTCGGCTTCGCGCTCGGCCCCCGGATCAATGCCGGCGGTCGGGTCGGCAAGTCCGATCTCGGCGTGCGCCTGCTCACCGCCACCGATCCCGAAGAAGCGCGAACCATCGCCGCCGAGCTCGACCGCCTCAACGAGGAGCGCCGCGCGATCGAGCAAATCGTCACCGACGCCGCCGCCGATTTGGCGCTGGCCCAGTCCGATGCGCCGCTGATGATCGTCTCAGGGCTCGGCTGGCATCCCGGGGTGGTCGGGATTGTCGCCAG
>JBKJNP010000024.1:0-5098 GCA_046593565.1 Sphingomicrobium sp.
GATCGAAATGCCCGAAGTCCACCCGCTCATCGCGCCGCTTGTATACGCGGTGCCGGTGCAATTGCTGGCCTATCATGTGGCGGTGCTGAAGGGCACCGACGTCGACCAGCCGCGCAATTTGGCTAAGAGCGTGACGGTGGAGTGAGCGCCGCGGTCGCGGTTGTCGGTGGCATCGTGGCCTGCGCCATCCTGATCTACGCGCTCGATCGTCTATTTCGGCCCCGCAGCGAAAAGTTGAGCGACGTCGAATTATACGGCGACGGCAGGCGGTGAAGGCGGCAGCGGCGATGGCGGGGATTAGCGCCCCAATGAAACACATCGGCATCCTCGCGCACAGCTTCGAGGGGGCGACCTTATGCTACCGGACGATTTGCCTGGAGGGCGTGGCGCGGCTGGGGCCGCATCGCCATCCGGAGATCACGCTGACCGGGGTGGCGATGGACCATATGCTGGGCGCATGGGATCGCGGTGATCTGGCGATGCTCAGAGCGATGTTTGTCGACGATATGGTGAAGCTGGCGGCGGCGGGGTGCGATTTCTTCGTCTGTCCCGACAACACCGCGCATATCGCGCTGGGGAGTGACGGCGAGCCGTTTCCGTTGCCGTGCCTGCACATCGGCGAAGTAGTGGCCGGGGCGGCGGCTCAGGCGGGATATCGCCAGGTCGGGATTCTCGGCACCAACTGGACGATGAGCGGGCCGGTCTATCCGGGCGCACTTGGGCGGCGGGGGATCGGCCACGCGGTGCCCGATAAAGCCGATCGCGATATCGTCCATGCCATCATCATGGACGAGCTTTGCCTGGGCGTGATCCGCGACGAGGCGCGTGCAGAATTTGCCCCGATCATCGCCGACCTTGCGCGAAAGGGATGCGATGCGGTGGCATTGGTGTGCACCGAGATCCCGCTGCTGATCGGACCGGATGACAGCCCGCTGCCGACGCTCGATTCGACGCGGTTGCTGGCAAGAGCGGCGGTTGCGGTAGCGATCGGGGAAAGCGCGATGCCGGTTTGGCGCGGCGGGGCGCTCAACTAAGCCGCGGCGCGGCGTTCCTCGAGCATCCTGACGTGGCGCATCAGGCGCTCGTAGAGGAAATCGATCGCCAGGCGTACGCGGGGGGTGTGGCGCACGCGCTCATGGGTGAGCAGCCACATTTCGCGGCCGTGACCGTCGCGCGGGGGGAGGCAGCGGATCAGGTCGGGATCGGCGTCGGCGATGACGCAGGGCAGGACCGCGAGACCGAAACCCGAACGCACGCCGGACAACAGGCCGGTCGAGGTCGAGTGGTGCATTGCGACCTGCTTCTCAAGCCCGAGCGAGCGCAACCACGCTTCGTAATGAAGCCATAATTTGCCGCCGCCGCCGCCGATGATGGCGTGTTTGGTCAGATCGTCGCGGGTCCTGGGGACGCCGTGGATCGCGGCATATTCGCGGCTGCAATAAAGCGTCCAGTCGTCGATGCACAGGCGGCGACCGACCGTGCCGGACGGAGGCTCCTGGGCGGTACTCCTCAAGGCGATGTCAGCCTGGCCTTCACCAAGTTCGAGCAATTCCTGCTGGGTATCGACCTCGATCACGATCTCGGGATGCCGCTCGTGAAGCTCGCGCAGCATCGGCGCGAGCAAGGTGTTGGCGAAGATTTCCTGCGTGGTGATGCGCACCGTTCCGCTCGAGTCGCGGGCGAGCGCGGCCGAGGCTTCAGCGAAATCGTCGGCGGCCGTTTCGACCTGTCGCGCGCGACCGAGCAAGACCTCGCCGTCGGGCGTCAGTACATATCCGGCCTGGCGCTTCTCGAACAACCGATGGCCCAACGCTTCCTCCAGCGCGGCGATGCGGCGGGCGACGGTCGTCTGGCTTACCCGCATCGAACGCCCGGCGGCGAGCGTGCTGCCTTGATCCGCCACAGCCAGAAAATAGCGCAGGTCATTCCAATCGAGCATTGCCAGCGTCTACCCCTCGCTGCCGCTTCAGGCATTCTGCATTATTGCAGAACCATAATACAAACTCGTTGCTTATCAAAACCTATTATGGGGCGTAGTTGAAGGGTCGCGCCGGGCAACCGGCACTCGAAACAGAGGAAGCGACCATGAAACAGCTACCCATATTCCTTGCCGCCTTGCTGGCCTCGGCGGTCACCCTGAGCCCGGCGATCGCCGCCGAACCCGCCGCCGGTATCGCCATTGTCAGCACCGCGGACCTCGACTTGAGCAATGCCCGCGATGTGCGGACGCTCGACCGGCGCCTTTCGATCGCGATCGTCGAAGCTTGCGGCGAGGCATCCAACGTCGACCTGGAAGGACGCAATTTGGTCCGCGTCTGCCGCGTGGACGCCCGCGCCAAGGTCAATGCGGAGCGCGATCGGCTGGTCCAGCTCGCGGCGCGCGGCAACGCAACCAAATTCGCCTCTGCCCATTGAGGTGATGCACTTGGGGGCGGTACCGAAAGGTGCCGCCCCTTTTTTGCGTGCCGCGCCTGTCCCGGCTAAGGTCATTCTCATGATCGAGGCGAAGGGCGGATGTCATTGCAAGGCAGTGCGGTTCACCGCGCGGCTGCCCGACGAGCCAGTGCCCGCGCTGGAATGCAATTGCTCGATCTGCTCGATGACCGGCTTCATCCACATCATCGTCCCGCATGGCGACTTCACGCTGCAAAGCGGCGCAGACGAGCTGAAGGCCTACCGCTTCGGATCGGGTGCGGCGGAACATCTGTTCTGCTCGATCTGCGGCGTGAAGAGCTTTTACCAGCCGCGCAGCCATCCCGAGGCGTGGAGCGTCAATGCCTATTGCCTCGACGAGCGGCCCGAACTGGCGATCGAATTTTTCGACGGGCGCGATTTTGAAAAAGCGAAAGCGGCGCTCGACGGACATTAGCGCGCTGGCTAGGGCGGGATGATGCATCACGCGCTTCGCCTCCGCCTCGATTCCGCTGCGCTCAAGAACAATTGGTTGTGGCTGCAGCGGGTTTGCGGCGCGCGCGCGGGGGCGGCGGTCAAGGCGGATGGCTATGGCTTGGGCGCGCGCGAAGTGATGCGATTGCTTGGCGAGGCGGGGTGCCGCGACTTTTTCGTGTCGAGCTGGGCCGAGGCGGAGTCGCTTGGACGATTACCGGAGGGCACGAGCCTGAGTGTGCTGCACGGCGTCGGGCCGGAGGATGTCGAGGCGGCGCTGGCGAGCGACGCGCGCCCGGTGCTCAATTCGCCGCAGCAGGTGGCGCGGTGGAAGGAAATTGCGACTGATCGGCCGTGCGATTTGATGGTCGATACGGGGATGAACCGGCTCGGGCTGCGGATGGACGAGGCGCATCTCGCCGACGGGCTGACGATCGACACGCTGATGAGCCATCTGGCGTGCGGCGACGAAGATTCATCGATGAACGGGGTGCAACTGGAACGGTTTCGGGCCGTCGCCGACGCGGTGCCGGCGCGGCGGCGGAGCCTGGCCAATAGCGCGGGGATCTGTCTGGGGCCGGACTATGGGTTCGACCTCGTCCGGCCCGGGCTGGCGCTGTACGGCGGGGTGCCGCGACGCGAGGCCGAGGGGCACATCGCGCAGGTGGCCTTTCCCGAGGCCGAGGTGGTGCAGCGGCGCGTGGTGAAGGCGGGCGAGACCATTGGCTATGGGGCGACGTGGACCGCAGACGGCGACACCGAAGTCGCGATTTTGAACATTGGCTATGCCGACGGGTATCTGCGCTGTTTTGCCGGGGTTGGCGGTGCATCGTTTGGCCACGCGGCTCTGCCGCTGATCGGGCGGGTGTCGATGGATTTGGTGGCAGTCGATTGCTCGGCGGCGACGGGAATTGCCGAGGGCGACTGGGTGACGATGGATTATTCACTGCCGGAAGCGGCGGCGGTGTCCGGACTATCGCAATATGAGTTGCTGACGGGGCTTAGCCAAAGGTTGGATCGGGTTTGGCTTTAACAAAGAGCCGTTTGGGCTGATCTTGTCGAAGCCCTGCACTTCTTTCTCTCGCAAAAGAAAAACAGTCCTTCGACAAGCTCAGGACGAACGGTTTTGGGGGGATCGCACTATGTTCTTCGGCGCCGGAGTCTTGTCCTTGAACGCGCACAGATCGACCACCGGGCAGCGCCAGCATTCGGGGGTGCGCGCCTTGCAGGTGTAGCGGCCGTGGAGGATCAGCCAGTGGTGGGCGTGGGCCAGGAATGGCTCGGGGGTGATTTTTTCCAGCTTGAGTTCGACCGCGAGCGGGGTCTTGCCCTTGGCGAGGCCGGTGCGGTTGCCGACGCGAAAGATGTGGGTGTCGACGGCGATCGTCGGCTGGCCGAAGGCGACGTTTAGCACGACATTGGCAGTCTTGCGGCCGACCCCGGGGAGGGTTTCCAGCGCGAGGCGGTCGGTCGGGATTGCGCCATCGAACTGGTCGACCAAGATGCGCGCGGCGGCGATGACGTTCTTCGCCTTGGTGTTGAACAGGCCGATGGTCTTGATGTGATCCTTGAGTGCCTCCTCGCCGAGGTCGAGCATCGCTTGCGGCGTTGTGACCCGCGCGAACAAGGCACGGGTGGCCTTGTTGACGCCAACATCGGTCGCTTGCGCCGACAATGCGACCGCGACCAGCAAGGTGTAGGGATTGACGTATTCGAGCTCGGTCTGCGGCGACGGATCGCCCTCCGCCAGGCGACGGTAAAATTCGAACGCGTCGGCTTTGTTCATGCCGCCTCGATCACGTCCTGCATCGAATATAGGCCGGGCGGCTTGCCGATCAGGAAGCGGGCGGCGGCGAGGGCGCCGCGGGCGAAGATGGTACGGTTTTCGGCGCGGTGGGACAGGATGATGCGTTCGTCGCGGCCGAGGAACAGCACGTCATGGTCGCCGGCGACGGTGCCGCCGCGCACCGCAGCATAGCCGATCAGTCCCGCGATCCGCTCGAGCCCCGTTCCGCACCGGCCGATTTCTTCTTCGGCGTTGATACCGCGACCTTCCTCGACCGCCCTGCCAAGGAGTAGCGCGGTCCCGCTCGGGGCATCCTTTTTCTTATTGTGGTGGGTTTCGACGATCTCGACGTCCCACTCGTTCGGGCCGAGCAGGCTGGCGGCACGTTCGACGAGATCAGTCAGCAAAGCGACGCCAAGCGATGTG
>JBKJNP010000047.1:0-4405 GCA_046593565.1 Sphingomicrobium sp.
AACATCGCTTCCCACTCGAATTCGGTCGGCAGTCGCTTGCCCGCCCAGCGGGCGAAGGCGTCGGCCTCATAGTAACTGATCATGCTGACCGGCGCGGCAGCGTCGATCGCGCGGCGCCCGGCGAGGGTGAAGTGACTGTCTTCGTCGTGCCAGTAAAGCGGGCGCTCGATCTTGTTGGCTCCAACCCAGTCCCATCCTTCGCTCAACCACAGATTTGAATCGCGATAGCCGCCGTCGGCGATGAACTCGCGCCATTCGCCGTTGGTAACGCAGCGATTGGCGATGGCGTGGGGGTGGAGCAACGCCCGGTGCCGCGGCCGCTCGCAATCGAAGGCGAAGCCTTTTCCTGCCGCGCCGACCTCGACGATCCCCTCGCGCCCCGGAAGCCATGACACCGGCTCGGTCGAATGGCACGGCGCGGGGGTCAGCTCGCCATAGGCCGGCTCCAGCGGATTCTCGGCAAAGGTCGCGAGGATGTCGGTCAGCAGCAATTCCTGGTGCTGCTGCTCATGCTGGATGCCGATCTCGACCAGTGCCAGCGCTGCCTCCGGCAGATCGGGCAGCGCCACCTGCACCGCGTTGTCCACCGCGCTGCGCCAATCGCGGATCTCGTCCAGCGACGGCCGGCTGATCATCCCGCGCCGGGCGCGTTCATGCCGCTCGCCCTCGCCGTTGTAATAGCTGTTGAACAGGTACGGCCACCGTTCGTCGTGCAGTTGGTAGCCCGGCACATGATCGCGCAGCACGAAGGTCTCGAGAAACCACGTCGTATGCGCCAGGTGCCACTTGGCGGGCGACGCATCGGGGTGCGGCTGGATGGTCGCGTCGGCATCGCGGAGCGGGGCTGCGAGGTCGAGCGTCAGCGCCCGCGTCGCGGCGAGCCGCTCACCGAGACCGTTCGCTAGCTGGTCCGGGTAGCGCCGGGTTGCCATAGCACGTCGCCTCCCTCCGATGCCGCCACCCAACGCGCGGCGACGAACAAATGGTCCGACAGCCGGTTGAGGTAAGCGATGGCTTGGCGATTGACCCGCTCGACTGCCGCCAGTCCGACCGCCGCCCGCTCGGCCCGCCGAACCACAGCGCGCGCGACATGCAGTGCCGCCACCGCCGCCGATCCGCCGGGTAATATGAAGCTGGTGAGCGGCGCCAGATCCTGATTCATCGCGTCGATTCCGTGCTCGATCCTGGTCACCTGCCCCGCAGTGATGCGCAGCGCGCCGGCGATCCCCTCGGGAGTGGCGAGGTCGGCGCCGAGGTCGAACATCTCGTTTTGCACCATCCGCAATTCCGCCCCCAGCCGGTGATCGCCAAGCGCCGCGATCGCCACGCCGATGAAGCTGTTGGCCTCGTCCACCTCGCCGATCGCGGTCAGCCGAAGCCCCGCCTTGCTGGCCCGGCTGCCGTCGACCAGTCCCGACGATCCGTCGTCGCCGGTGCGGGTGTAGATTTTGTTGAGCTTGACCATCGTCAGAGACTGGGCGTCGGTCGGGCGGGGGCTAGCCCCGGCTTCCGGCGGCGGCCAGGATGATCACCACGATGACGATCGCAATTCCCTGGAAGATCACGCGTTTCTGCATGAAATCCTGTTGCCGTTCGCCCGACAAATCATTGCCCGAGGCCATGGCGATGACCCCGCGCACGAGGACGTAGGCGGTCGCGCCCATGGCGACCACGAGGGCGATGATCAGCAGCGTGTTCATGGCCCCTATCTAGGCCTCAATGAGCATGAATTCTAGGGGCAGGCGGCCGTCCGCCAGCTGGGCCGCGAGCGCCACACCATCGACCCCTGCCGCGCGCATCGCGGCAAGGGTCGGGGCAAGGTCGCGCTTGGCCAGCCGCCGACCCTCCTCGTGTTCGGCGCCATGGGCGACCAGCCGATGGTGGAGGTAGGTCGGTTCGGGCAGTCCGAGCAAAATCTGGAGCAACCGTTGCACCGGCGTCGAGGGTCGCAAATCCATGCCCCGCACCACCAGATCGATCCCGCTCGCCGCATCGTCGACCACGCAGGCGAGATGATAGGCTGCGGGCGCATCCTTTCGGGCGAGGATGATATCGTCGATCGAGTCAGCGGTCGCGGTGAAGCGCTGCTCCCGCTCGCTCCAGCCTGGCAGCCCGGTCATCGCCAGCGCCTTGCGGCTGTCGAGCCGCCAGCTATGCGCCGTCGTCGACTGTCGCGCCGGATCGTCGGGCAAGCCGCGGCAGGTGCCGGGGTAGCCAGCCGCGACATCGCCGTGCGGCGCGGTCAGGCTGGCGGCTATATCGGCCCGGGTGCAGAAACAGGGATAGACCAGCCCGCGATCCCGCAATTCGTCGAGCGCCGCGCCATAAGCCGCGACCCGCGTCGACTGCACCACCGGCGCCCCGTCCCATTTCATCCCCAGCCACCGCAGATCCACATAAATTTCGTCGACAAACTCCGCCCGGCACCGCCCCGCATCCAGATCCTCGATCCGAAGCAGGAAGCGATCCCCCGCCTCACGACCGACGATGGCGGAGTAAGCATGCCCCAGATGCAGCCGCCCCGATGGCGACGGGGCGAAGCGGGTGGTCAGCATCATTATCCTTGACCGCGAATCCGTAATGGGCGATTCATGCATTTGTCACGCTGGCTTGGCATCCGGCTGGTCACAAGGGAAGCGGCCCGCTGCGGCCTCTCCTCCTTGCGTGCGACGAGGCCGGGGAGTCTGTTCGGGCAACCGATCGAAAGGCTCGTCGCCACGTGTATCACTCCGATCTCATCCGCCATCCCGACGGCTGCCCCGCCCTGGTGCTCAACGCCGATTATACGCCGCTGAGTTACTATCCCTTGAGCCTGTGGCCGTGGCAGACTGCGGTCAAGGCGATGTTCCTCGAGCGGGTCGATGTCGTCGCCCATTACGACCGCGAAGTGCATTCGCCCAACCACACGCTCAAGCTGCCGTCGGTGATCGCGCTCCGCTCGTTCGTCCGGCCCAACGAATATCCCGCTTTCACGCGGTTCAACCTGTTCCTCCGCGACCGTTTCCTTTGTGTCTATTGCGGAAGCCACCGCGAGCTGACCTTCGACCACGTCGTACCCCGAGCCCAAGGGGGGCGGACTACGTGGGAGAATGTCGCCACCGCCTGCGCCCCGTGCAACCTCAAGAAAGGCGGCCGCACCCCGCGCCAGGCCAGCATGCCGATCCACCGCGAGCCGATCCGCCCGACCAGCTGGCAATTGCAGGACCACGGCAAAAGCTTCCCGCCCAACTACCTCCACCAGAGCTGGCGCGATTATCTCTACTGGGACATCGAACTGGAGGCGTGAGCCGCCGCGCCGGTCACAAGTCGTTACGGAGCGCGGGATGATCAATCAGTCGTTTTATCCGCTGCGGGGCTGTTCGGCTTGGTAACCAACGCCTCGATCGGCACATCCAGCGAATAGACAAAACCGCCCGGCTGATAGTCGAGTGCAACCTTGCCCTTTAGCTGCTGGCCAAGCGACGTCATCATCCGCGTACCGAAGCTTTTGCGGGTCGGCTCGGTCACGGGCGGCCCGCCGGACTCGGCCCATTCAAAGTGAAGCCGCTCGCCAGCGACCTTCCAGGAAATGCGAACCTGACCCGAGGGGAGGGACAGAGCGCCGAACTTGGTAGTGTTGGTGCACAGCTCGTTCAGGGTCATCGCGAACGCAATGACCGAACTCGAAGTAACCTTTATTTCGTCGCCGGAAACGATGAACCGGCTGGCGCCTTGGTCGAACGGCTCGATCGCACTGCGGATGGTGCTGTCGATCGTGGCATTGTCCCAGCTTACCCGGGTCAGCAGGTCGTGGGCGCGCGCCAGCGCCGCCAACCGCCCGTCGATGGCGGAGCTGGCATGCGCCATGCTGGTTGCGGTGCGCAGGCTCTGGTTGGTGATCGCGCCCACGGTCGCGAGCATATTCTTGATCCGGTGGTGCAGCTCGGCGTGAATCAAATGCTGCAGCTTTTCGGCGGCGTCGCGTTCCTCGGCATCAATGCCCGACTGGACGAGCAGTGCGTTGGCGTCGATGCCCGCCTGCTCCAGCGCCAGCTTGAGGCTGTCGTTTTCGGTCGTGAGTGCGTCCTGGAACGGCTGGTTCTCGTCGATGATCAATTGCTGCTTTTCGGTATCGAGTACGGTCTTCACAAGCAGCGCCCTGGCATCGATTCCCGCTTGCTGGAGAAGGTAGCGAAGTTCCTTATTTTCCTGGGCAAGCAGATCGTCCGCGGCTGTCAGGGAGGGCACCACTTTCCCCGTTCCCGCGCCGACCATCTCCTGAAGCTCGAGAACCATCTTCAATATCTCGAGCGGCTTGGGGAAAAATCGGCTGTCACCGGGCTTGTCCGAATCGGTGACCGCAATCTGGCCGGAAACCAGAATGATCTTGATATGCGGCCAGCGGGTGTGCGTCGCATGGGCCAGC
>JBKJNP010000270.1:0-3427 GCA_046593565.1 Sphingomicrobium sp.
CCGGCGGCCTTCTGTGCCGCGTCGGCGCTGCCCCATCTCCATCCCGAAAAGCGGCGCGTGCTGCTGCAGTCGATCAGCGAAAGCGCGGCAACCGCGCCGGGCTGGTCGAACCGCGAGCCGGTGTTCTGGCCGGAATGGGTCGAGAAAGTCGACATCGCCGCTGCGGCCTGACCCCGCGCTAACGGTTGATTGCAGGCGGCGGCGGCTCCACTAGGGCCGCCGCCGTCGGCATGTTTGGAGCCCTCGTGATCCTCGAACCTATCCTCAACGACGCAGTGCGGACACTGGCTGGGCTGCTGGTCGGGCTGGCGCTGTTCCGCGGCGTCGAGCTGGCGTTTCCGCAAACCGGGGCGCCCAAGCCGGAGCGCAATCTCACCGGCCTGACGATCTGGCTGGTCTATGTCGGCGCGCAGGTTGCGCTGACCGCGATCGTGCTGGCCCTCGTCGGGGCGAGCAATGCGTCGCCCGAGATCGACCCGCAGGTATTGCTGGGGCTTCCGGCGTGGGCGGCGGCGATATTGGTCGGGATCGCGATCATCCTGGCCAAGGACTTTTTCTATTATTGGGAGCATCGCATCCAGCATCGCTGGTTGTGGCGGTGGCACGCGCCGCACCATTCGATCCGCAATTTGAGCGCGACCAACAGCTGGCACCATTGGTCGGAAATCGCGATGTTCGCCTTGATGGTGGCGCTGCCGATGAGCCTGCTCACTCCTGCCTTCGGGCCGCGGCCATTCCTGATCGGGCTGATCCTCAGCTGGCAGCCGATCTATTTGCATTCGGCGACCCGGCTGAAGCTTGGGCCGGTGATGCGGCGGCTGGTGGTCGACAATCGCTATCACCGTATCCACCATTCGCTCGAGCCGCGGCATCTGGAGCGCAATTTCGGTGCCGCGACGCCGCTATGGGACTGGCTGTTCGGGACCGCCTATTTCCCGCAACACGACGAGTGGCCCGAGGTTGGATTGGCCGGGGTTGAGGAGCCGGCCACGGTAAGCGAATGGTCGGCACTGCCATGGCGCTTGGCTCAGGCGGACGCCGCGATCGACGGAAAGGTGGCGGTCAGTTCGTCGAGCGACTGAACCGCATTGCGGTGGTGGACGAACAACCCGCCGGCAACTTCCCATTTGTCGCGATGATCCTCGCGGTCGTCGACCAGGACATCGCCGGCTTCCATGTAGCGGACCTTGTCCCGCGCGAAACAGGTGATGATCGGGGTGCCGGGGAAGTGGCGCTCGGCCCACGCGACCTTCTGCGGCGCGGCCCAGGTGCCAAGCGGAAGGCCGGTGAGGATCGTCGGGCGAAGCTGCTCGACCGCATCGAACAAAGTCTGCGCGTCGGGCATCAGCGGCAGGGTGTTGTAGAAATCGGGGGTATTGGCGAGCCGCCGCCAGAATTCGCGCTTGCCGTGGCGTTCCTCAAATTGGGCAGGAGTGAGACCGCCGAGCGCGGCGCGGGCGCCGGCGTCGAAATCAGCCAGCACACCATCGCAGTCGAGGAACAGCTTGGGCATCGACTAGAGCCGCTCCAGAAGCTCGGCGGCGTAATCGCTCAACGTATCGTCGCGCGCCCCCATAATGACAATTCGGTCGCCGGTCGCGGCATCGGCCAGTAACGCCTCGGCGAGGGCCACGCGGTCGGGCAGGTGGCGGGCGTCACCGCCACGGGCGCGGATCGCCTCGGCCAGCCAGTCGGAGCCGCGCGCCTTGTCGACCGTGCCGCCTTGGTAGACCGGGTCGGGCAGGTAAAGCCGGTCGCCGTCGCGCAGGCCCTCGGCGAAGGTCGCGGCAAGCTCGTCGCCCATCTTGGCGAGCGGGCCGAAGCCGTGCGGCTGGAACATCAGCAGCAATCGCCCGGGATGCGCGGCGAGCGTGTCGAGGCTGGCGGCGATCTTGTCCGGATTATGGGCGAAGTCGTCGATCACGGTGACGCCCTTGGCGGTGCCGACGATTTCGAGGCGGCGCTTCAGTCCCTCGAACCGGCCGAGCGCGGCGGCGGCGTCGGGCAGCGCGACCCCGAGCGATACTACGGCGGCGATCGCGGCGAGGGCGTTGGAGGCATTGTGGCGGCCGGGGACCTGAAGCTCGACGCGGGCGCTCATCCCTTTCGCCTCAACGGTGAACGCGCAATCGTCGGCGCCCAAATGCAGGTCGCGACCGGTGAAGGCAGCGCCGGGACTGTCGAAACCATAACCCGCCGGGTCAGGCACGATGTCGGCCATGGCGCGGGTTTCGGGATCGTCGAGATTGACCACCGCGTTGCCGGCGCGGGCGAGGAAGGCGCCGAACAGGCTGCGCAATTCCTCCATCGAATGATGGTCGAGGCTGACGTTGGTCAGCACCGCCACCGACGGGCGGTACAGAGCGATCGATCCGTCGCTTTCGTCGACTTCGCTGACGAACAATTCGGGGTCGCCGACCAGCGCGCTCGAGAAGGGCGCCGAGGGCGAGACGAAATTCTTCATCACCGCGCCGTTCATCACCGTCGGCTGGCGGTGGCAGGCGTGGAGGATCCAGCCGATCATGCCGGTGACGGTCGACTTGCCCGACGTGCCGCCGACCGCGACGCTCTTCTGTGCGGCGTTGAGGAGTTGCGCCAGGAGTTGCGGACGCGTGACGCGGTCGAGGCCGAGCTCGTTGGCGCGGACGACGTCGGGAATATCCGGTTCCACCGCCGCCGACGTGACCAGGGTCATGCCCTCGGCGAGACCGCTGCCGTCCTGCGGATGGAGCGCGATGCCAAGGCTGCGCAGATAGTCGAACTTGGACGCCAGCCGCCCGGCATCGAGCGAACGGTCCGAGCCGGCGACCTTGCTGCCGCGCGCGCGCAGGATGGACGCCAGGGGCAACATGCCGCTGCCGCCGATGCCGCAGAAAAAGTAAGTGGTGGAATTGCTCATCGACGCTGCCCTATGGACTTGGCGACTGGCTTGCAATTGGGGACCACGATGAGAATTGCCGTTGTTGCGCCGAGTTGCCCGCTGAAGCGCGAGGCCGCGGAAGCGGTGCTGGCGATCGCCGCGGCGCGGGGCGATTGCGAACTGGTGATCCATCCGCAATGTTTTTTGAACGACGGCCATTTCGCCGGGCCGGACGCGGCGCGGCTGGCAGCACTGGTCGAGGTGATGGCCGATCCCGATGTCGATGCGATTTGGTTTGCGCGGGGCGGTTACGGGTCGAACCGGATCGCTCAAGCAGCACTGGGAGCATCATGTGCCGCGGCACTCGCCAAATCCTATTTGGGCTATAGCGACGCAGGGTTCCTGCTGGCTGCCTTCCACAAGGCGGGGATGGAGGTGGCGCACGGGCCGATGCCGCAGGATGTGCTTCGCGACGGCGGCGAGGCGGCGGTGCAACGGGCGCTGGACTATATTGTGCACCGCAGCGACTCAGCGCTGGAGACTGGCCTCGACGGCCCCGCCATGGCC
>JBKJNP010000094.1:0-15670 GCA_046593565.1 Sphingomicrobium sp.
TAATCAGGGCCTACCTGATTCTCTCAAGATCAGGCCAACAACGCGGGTCCCGGGTCAGGCCCGCGATGACGTTACCGCTTCAGATCCTTCGCGAGGCGCATGTCGAGGTAATCGTCGGCGCTGGTCATCAGCAGGTCGAGTTCGTTGGCGAAGAAGTGGTTGGCGCCAGGGATGGTGTCGTGGTGAATCGTGATGTGGCGCTGGGTGCGCAATTTATCGACCAGTTTCTGCACCGCGATCGGGGTCACCACTTCATCGGCATCGCCCTGAATGATGATTCCCGACGACGGGCAGGGGGCGAGGAAGGCGAAGTCGTACATGTTGGCCGGCGGCGCGATCGAGATGAAGCCCTTGATCTCGGGACGGCGCATCAAGAGCTGCATCCCGATCCAGGCGCCGAAGCTGACGCCGGCGACCCAGGTGGTCTCGGCCTCGGGATGGATCGATTGGACCCAGTCGAGCGCGCTCGCCGCGTCGGACAATTCGCCGATGCCATTGTCGAACGTGCCCTGGCTCTTGCCGACTCCGCGGAAATTGAAGCGCAGGGTGGCGAAGCCGCGGCGGACGAAGGTCTTGTAGAGCAGTTGCACGATCTTGTTGTTCATCGTGCCACCGGCCTGCGGGTGGCTGTGGAGGATCATCGCCACCGGCGCGCGGGGACGCGGGCCGGGGTTGAAACGGCCTTCGAGGCGGCCTTCGGGACCAGGAAAAATGACTTCGGGCATGGGACAAAAGGCTCGCGGTTGACGATCGGTGGGCGCGCGGGCAGGTGGCCTGCGCGGGCGGATCCTATATAGGGAGAGCCCAAGCGCTGGCAATCGCAGGGATTCAACACCTTTTGACCAACCGTATCTATTTCGACCATGCCGCGACTACCCCGGTGATCGCCCCGGCGCGCGACGCAATTGCGCGCGGGATGGCGGGATGGAGCAACCCCAACTCGCCCCATGCCGAGGGCCGCGCCGCGCGCGCCTTGCTCGAGGAAGCGCGCGCGACGCTCAAGTCGGCGCTCGGCTGGCGTCATGACGTCATCTTCACCTCGGGCGCGAGCGAATCGGTCGAGATGGCGGGCAAGCGGACGTGCGTCGCGGGCCGGGCTTTTGGTGCGACCGAACATGCCATCGTGCCATTTGCGATGGGTGAGGGGGCGACGGTGATTCCGGTCGACACCGACGGGCTGATCGACGAGGCCGCGCTCGACGCGGTGCTGGCCGAGGGGCCGACGCTGATCGCACTGCAGCAGGTCAATAACGAAACCGGGATCGTGCAGGACCTCGACCGATTGGCACCGCGGATCCGTGAGGCCGGGTCGCTGTTGCTGGCCGATTGCGCGCAGGGAGCGTCGAAAATTCCGATCCCGGACGCCGACTTCATCGCCATTTGCGGGCATAAATTGGGCGGGCCGCCGGGGACAGGCGCTTTGCTGGTGCGCGATCTCGGCACGATCGAGCCGTGCGGTGGCGGGCAGGAGAAGGGGTATCGGCGGGGGACGCAGGATGTACCGGGCGCCCTGGCCTTTGCCGCCGCGCTGGCCGCGAAGCCGTACGACATGGCGCAGATGGCAAGCCTTCGCGAGCGGCTCGAAAGCGGACTGAAGACCGCTGGTGCGACAATCATCGGCGGTGAGTCGCCGCGCGTGCCGACAATTGGCGCCTTGTCGCTGCCCGGTGCGACCTCGGCGTCTCTGCTGGTCCAGTTCGACCTGGCCGGCTTTGCGGTGTCGGCAGGGAGCGCCTGCGCCTCGGGCAAGGCCAAGGCGAGCCATGTACTTAGCGCGATGGCGGTGCCGGAAGATGTGGCCGCGGGATTCCTGCGCCTGAGTTTCGGGCCCGAGACGAGCGCGGCGGAAGTGGACGCCTTCCTCGAAGCATTCGGCCGCATCGCCGCCCGGGTCGGGACCAGCCGGGCGGCATGATCTACCTCGATTACCAGGCGACGACGCCGCTGGCGCCCGAAGTGGCGTCGGACATGCGCCCCTGGATCGAGGAAAAATTCGCCAACCCGCATTCGCCCTCGCGCTGGGGGGCCGAGGCGGCGGCGGCGATCGAGCATGCCCGCGACCAGGTGCTGACCGAAATCGGGCTTGACGAAGGGCGGTTCATCTTCACCGGTGGCGCGACCGAGGCATTGAACTGGGCGATCAAGGGCACGATCGAGAAATCAGAGCGGCGCAAGATTGTGACCATCGCTACAGAACATGCGGCGGTGCTCGACAGCTGCGAGTGGCTCGAGGGGCGCGGGTATCAGGTGGTGCGGCTTGCCGTCGCAGCCGACGGGCGGGTCGACCTTGCCGAAGCGGCCGACGCAATCGACGTCAAAACCGCGCTGGTTGCGGCCATGCTGGTCAATAACGAGATCGGGACGATCCAGCCGGTCGATGCGCTGGCCGAACTGGCGCACGGGGTCGGCGCGGTGATGCTGTGCGACGCGGTACAGGGCTTCGGGCGGGTCGATATGCCCGTCGCGGCCGATTTGATCGCGATTTCCGGGCACAAGATCCACGGGCCCAAGGCGGTAGGCGGCCTGTGGATCCGCAAGGGCCATGAGCCGGCGCCCTTGCTCCACGGCGGCGGGCAGGAAGCGGGGTTGCGCTCGGGGACGCTGTCACCGGCGCTGTGCGTCGGCCTGGGGACGGCGGCGCGGGTCGCCAACGAGCGGCGGGCTCGCGACGAAACCCATGTCGCGCGATTGTTCGAGGTGGCGCTGTCGACGCTTGGCGAAGGATGGACCCTCAATGGCGGGGCGGAGCAACGCTATCGCGGCAACCTCAACTTGCACCGCGAAGGGCTGGATGCGGCACGGCTGATCGGCGAATTGCGCAATCTGGCGTTTTCGTTGGGATCGGCCTGTGCTTCCGGATCGGGTCGCCCGAGCCATGTGCTGCGGGCGATCGGACTAAGCGACAGGCAAGCGCGGTCGTCGATCCGGCTCGGGTTCGGGCGTTACACTGGCGAGGCGGAACTGGTGTCGGCGTGCCGGACGATCGCCCAGGCCGCCGAGGCGCAGGCGAGTTTTGCGGCATGACGCTGGTGCGCTTCCTCAATCACCATGGCGACCTGAGCCGTGAGGTGGAGGCGCCGGCGGGGTCGGTGCTGCTGCACGTGGCGCAGGACAATGGCCAGCCGCTGGAAGGCGCGTGCGAGGGGGCGATGGCCTGCTCGACCTGCCACGTGATCGTCGCGGCCGAGGATTTCGCGAAATTGCCGCGGGCGAGCGAGGAGGAGGATGATCTCCTCGACCTGGCCGCGCACGTCACCCGGACGTCGCGGCTGGCGTGCCAGATAGAGCTGACGGCCGAAATGGAGACGCTGACGGTGCGGATGCCGGGCGGGGTGCAGAACTGGTTGGGGCGGTGATCTTCCCCCCACTCCCGCTTGCGGGAGAGGGGAAAGATCGCCATATGCGCCCACGGAAGTCGGCGGGCGGGATTGTCGCCAACCTGGTCAGATCCGGAAGGAAGCAGCCACAACGATTTCGTCCCGGGTCGTCGGCTTCCACCTCTTTTCCGCCTTCGACAACGCTCGCTGCGCTCACTAGACTGGACTGCAATGAGCGATTCCCCATCACCATCCGACGAACCTGGCCTCGGCCTCGACCTGCCCGATGTGCCGCGCGCCTCGCCGGCGTCGCCGTATCGCGTGCTGGCCCGCAAATATCGCCCGCAGTCGTTTGGCGAACTGATCGGGCAGGATGCGATGGTCACCACGCTGGGCAATGCGATCGCCCGCGGGCGGATCGCGCATGCCTTCTTGCTGACCGGGGTGCGCGGGGTGGGCAAGACCTCGACCGCGCGGCTGATCGCCAAGGCGCTCAACTGCGTCGGGCCTGATGGCACCGGCGGGCCGACGATCGATCCGTGCGGGGTTTGCGAGCCGTGCGTGGCGATTGCCGAGGGGCGGCATATCGACGTGATCGAGATGGACGCCGCGTCGCACACCGGGGTCGATAATGTCCGCGAGATCATCGAGGCGGTGCGCTATTCGTCGGTATCGGCGCGTTACAAGATCTACATCATCGATGAAGTTCATATGCTTTCCAAGGGCGCTTTCAATGCGTTGCTCAAGACTCTTGAGGAACCACCTGAGCATGTGAAGTTCATTTTCGCGACCACCGAGGTGGGCAAAGTCCCGGTCACAGTGCTGTCACGCTGCCAGCGGTTCGATCTGCGTCGAATCCCCGCCGAGAAGCTTGCGGCGCATTTTGCCGAAATCGCCCGCAAGGAAGGCGTCGAAGTCGAAGAGGAGGCGGTGCAGGTCATTGCCCGTGCCGCCGAGGGTAGTGCGCGCGACGGTCTTTCGATTCTCGACCAGGCGATTGCCCACGGAGAAGGCCGGGTACACGCGTCCGATGTGCGCGAGATGCTCGGGCTGGCGGATCGCGGGCGGACGCGGCGGATGCTCGGGTCTCTGCTGGCTGGCGATGCGGCGGCGGTTCTGACGCAGTTGGACGAGGCGCACGAACTGGGGATCGACCCGGCGTCGCTGATCCGCGGGCTGATGGAGGCGGTGCATGCCGTGACCCGGGCAAAGGCCGGGGCGACCGGCGACGTGCTTCAATCTGCAGAGGAGCGCGAGGCAGCGGCGGAGTGGGCGGGCAAGCTCGGCTGGGCGGCCATTCACCGCTTGTGGCAGCTGCTGCTCAAGGGCTTGCAGGATGTTTCGGTCGCGCCCGACCCCAATGAGGCGGCTGCGATGGCGTTGCTGCGGTTGGTCCATGCGGCGGACCTGCCCGACCCGGCGACGTTATTGGCGCGGTTGGGAAGCGGGCAGGGGAGTGTCGCTGCGCCCGGTGCCGCGCCCGCCGCGCCGCCTCCCGGGCCACCCGCCGGGCCTCCGTCAAGCTTCGCCGGGCTGATCAAGCTCCTCAACGATGATGGCAAGCGCATCCTCGCCCAGGAATTGCACGACCAGGTCGGGCTGGTGCGCTACGATCCGCCAAGCCTGGTGCTGAAGCCACTCCGGCCGCTCGGCGCAACCTGGGCGCGCGATCTCGCCGCGGCGATGAAATCGGTGACCTCCACGACCTGGGCGGTGAGCTTCACCGATGCCGGGGGCGAGCCGTCGCTCCAGCAGCAAGACAAGATCGCCGAGGAACAGGTCCGCGCCGCGGTGATGGGCGAGCCCAATGTCCGTGCCTTGCTCGACGCCTTCCCCGACGCGAGTTTAGAATCCATCCAATCAGCGAAAGGTGCCTGACCATGCCCGACCTCGACCTCGATAAGATCATGGAGATGGCCCAAAACGCCCAGGCCGAGCTGCAGAAGGCGCAGGATAATCTCGACACAGTGCTGGTCGAGGGCGCGTCGGGCGGCGGACTGGTCAAGATATCTGCCACCGCCAAGGGCCGGATCCTCGGCGTCAGCATCGACGACAGTTTGCTGGTGGCAAGCGACAAGAGCATGCTCGAGGATCTGATCGTCGCGGCGTTCAACGATGCCAAGGGCAAGGCCGACGTCGCCGCTTCGGCCGAAATGCAGAAGATGAGCGCCGGCATGGCCTTGCCCCCGGGCTTCAAGATGCCGTTCTAGGAGGATTAACCACACCCTTGCGTCGTTGCGTTTAACCAACCATCATCGTGGCCACTCGGTCTGGTGGGTTGAGGGAGCGTGAAGATGGTTCGGTTGGGGGCGATGCAGGACTGGCCGCTTCGCGTAATGCGGCTGGTCGACCATGCAGAGCGCGAACATGGCAAGCGCGAGGTCGTAACCGCGTGGGGCGACGGATCGATTACCCGCACCAACTGGGCCGACATCGCCCGCGACGCGCGGCGCATGGCGCAGGCGCTCGAGGCAATCGGGATCAAGCCCGGCGACCGGGTGGCGACGCTGGCGATGAACCATGCCGCGCACCTCACCGCCTGGTACGGCGCGATCGGGATGGGCGGGGTGCTCCACACCATCAACCCGCGGCTGTTCGACGATCAGCTCGTCTATATCGCCAACCATGCCGAAGACCGGGTGCTGCTGTACGACCGCGCATTCGCGCCGATCGTCGAGCGGTTGAAGCCTTTATGGACGACGATCGAGCGTTACGTCTGCTTCGAGGATGAATTCGCCGGCTGGATCGGGGCGCACGACGGCGATTATGCCTGGCACGAGGGCGACGAGCGCGACCCGTGCGGGCTGTGCTACACCAGCGGCACCACCGGCAATCCCAAGGGCGTCTTGTACGAGCATCGCTCGGCGATGCTCCACGCTTTGGCCGAGGTCGCGCCCGACTGCTTCAACCTGTCGGCGCGATCGGTGGTGATGCCGATCGTGCCGATGTTCCACGCCAATGCCTGGGGAATCCCGTGGGCGGCACCGATCGTCGGGTGCAAGCTCGTGCTGTCGGCCGATTACCGACCCGAACAATTGTGCGACCTGTTCCGCGATGAAAAGGTCAGCCATTCGGCCGGCGTGCCGACGGTGTGGCTGGGGATGATCGAGCATATCGAGCGGACCGGCGACAATCTGGCCGACCTGCAATCGGTGACGATCGGCGGATCGGCTGCGCCGCGCGCGATGATCGAATGGTTCCGGGCGCGCGGGGTCCAGGTCGGCCATGCCTGGGGGATGACCGAAACCTCGCCAATCGGGTCGATGGGCGCTCCGCCGGCGGGCTGGGACGAGATGAGCGACGAGGAACAGGTCGAATTCATCTGTCGCCAGGGCCGGGTCCCGTTCGGGATCGAGCTCAGGATCGTCGATGAGGCTGGCGCAGTGCTGCCACGCGATGGTCAGGCGAGCGGCGATTTGCAGGTGCGCGGGCCGTGGGTGCTGCGGCGCTATTTCAAGGAACAGACAGATGCCGCCGATGCGGAAAATTGGTTCAACACCGGCGACGTCGCGGTGATGCATCCTGACGGGACGATGCAGATCACCGACCGGTCGAAGGATGTGATCAAGTCGGGCGGCGAATGGATCAGCTCGATCGAGCTGGAAAATGCCGCGGTCGGGTTCGACGGAGTCGCGGAAGCGGCGGCGATCGGCATTGCGCACCCCAAGTGGGACGAGCGACCGTTGCTGGTGGTGGTATGCCGCGACGGTTGCGTGGTCGACCGCGACGAATTGCGCGAATTCCTGTCGGGCCAGGTCGCGAAATGGTGGTTGCCCGATGCGATCGAATTCGTCGACGAACTGCCCCACACCGCGACCGGCAAATTGTCGAAAAAGACGCTGCGCGAGCAATTCCGCGACTATCGCTTTGCGGGCGCCGAGGCGATGGTCGGACGGGACTGACCTCCTAGCGAGTCCAAGGCTGGAATTCCCGCGCCGCATCGCCTAGATGGCGCCTCGAAATCCCCATCTTTCCAAAGGATATGCGACCCCATGGCCGCCCAATATGCTTACGTCATGAAAGGCATGACCAAGACCTTTCCAGGTGCGCCCAAGCCGGTGCTGTCCAACATCAACCTGCAATTCTACCAGGGCGCCAAGATCGGCATTGTCGGGCCCAACGGGGTCGGAAAGTCGACCCTGATCAAGATCATGGCCGGCCTGGACGATGATTTCACCGGTGAGGCATGGCCGGGCGAATATATCACCGTCGGCTATCTGGCGCAGGAGCCCGAGCTCGACGAGAGCAAGACGGTATTGGAGAACGTCAAGGACGGCGCCCGCGACGTGGCCGACATGATCGACCGGTTCAACGCGATCAGTGCCGAAATGTGCGAGGATGGCGCCGACTTCGACGCGCTCGGCACTGAAATGGGCGGGCTTCAGGAAAAGATCGACGCGGTCGACGGCTGGACGCTCGACAACCAGCTCGAAATCGCGATGGAGGCACTTCGCTGCCCGCCGGGCGACTGGGGCGTGGCCGACCTGTCCGGGGGCGAGAAGCGGCGCGTGGCGCTGACCCGACTGCTAATCCAGAAGCCGGGCATATTGCTGCTCGACGAGCCGACCAACCATCTCGACGCCGAAAGCGTCCAGTGGCTTGAAAATCATCTCAAGGAATATGCCGGCGCGGTACTGATGATCACCCATGACCGCTATTTCCTCGACAAT
This sequence comes from Sphingomicrobium sp., assembly GCA_046593565.1. Classification (GTDB taxonomy): domain Bacteria; phylum Pseudomonadota; class Alphaproteobacteria; order Sphingomonadales; family Sphingomonadaceae; genus Sphingomicrobium. Next base: position 7,988 of record JBKJNP010000094.1, read on the forward strand.
GTCGTCGAATGGATCCTGGAATTGGATCGCGGCTCTTATTATCCGTACGAAGGAAACTACTCCACCTATCTGGAAAAGAAGGCGAAACGCCTGGAGCAGGAATCACGGGAGGAAAGCGGCAAGCAGAAGGCGCTGACCCGCGAGCTGGAGTGGATCCGCCAGACCCCGGCCGCCCGCCAGTCCAAATCCAAGGCGCGAATCCGCAAGTTCGAGCAATTGCAGGACGCGCAGGACGATCGTCGCGCGGGCAAGGCGCAGATCGTCATCCAGGTCCCCGAGCGACTCGGCGGCAAGGTGATCGAGGTCGAGGGCCTGACCAAGGCTTACGGCGACAAATTGCTGTTCGAGGATCTGAGCTTCACGCTGCCGCCGGGCGGGATCGTCGGCGTGATCGGGCCCAACGGCGCCGGCAAGTCGACCCTGTTCCGGATGCTGACCGGCAAGGAGCAGCCCGACAGCGGCTCGATCGACATCGGCGAGACGGTGCGGCTCGGTTTCGTCGACCAGAGTCGCGACGACCTCAATCCAAAGAAGAATGTGTGGGAAGAGATTAGCGACGGCCTCGATTATATGAAGGTCAACGGCCACGACACGTCGACGCGAGCTTATGTCGGGGCGTTCAATTTCAAAGGCTCTGACCAGCAGAAGAATGTCGGCAAGCTATCGGGCGGCGAGCGCAACCGCGTCCACATGGCCAAGATGCTCAAGACCGGCGGCAACGTCCTGCTGCTCGATGAACCGACCAACGATCTCGGCGTCGAGACTTTGGGCGCGCTGGAGGAGGCGATCGAGAATTTCGCCGGCTGCGCGGTGGTCATCAGCCATGACCGCTTCTTCCTCGATCGCCTGGCGACGCACATATTGGCGTTCGAAGGCGACAGCCATGTGGAGTGGTTCGAGGGGAACTTCGAGGGCTATGAAGAAGACAAGCGCCGCCGGATGGGGCCGGAAGCGGATAGGCCGCACCGGATGACGTATAAGAAATTGACGCGGTAGGATGGGCTCATGCTTGCACGCATAGTCGAGGGACGCACCGACCTTGTGTTCGATTGGGTCGGGCAGGGCGGATCACCTTCGGAAAAGGTCGATGGCGCAACGCTGGTCGCATGGTGCGCCTATTTTGGCGACGTGAGTGCCATTCGCTTTCTCGTGGCGAGCGGTGCGTCACTGGATGATCTTGGCGCCAATCGAGACCTCAATGGCGCGGCGTTCCACGGCCATTGGCGGTTGTGCGAATATTTGATCGAGCAAGGAGCGGACGCCAGTGCGCCGCTCGCTGAAACCGGCGAAACGCCGCTACACGCAGCCCTGTGTCGCCGCGAAAGCCGATTGCATGAGAAGGTAGTGGCCGTCCTCCTCGCGGCCGGCGCCGATCCCACCGTTCCTTGCAAACTTGATGCCGAAACCGGTTGTTTCATGCGGGATTGCCGAACGCAAGGCGAAGCACCGCTTCATCGGGCAGCGGCTTACGGAACCAAGATTGCGATCGAAAGCCTAATTGAGGCTGGTGCGGCACTTGATGCCCGCGATGGTCACGGCGACACGCCGCTGACCTGGGCAAGCCGCGCTTTACGGCCTCCCGATCTGCTGCGGCTGCTTTGCTATCCGCCTCACACGATTCATCCGGACTACGCACCGATGGAATCATGATTCACGTTTTCCAAGAGCGCAAATCTAGGCCTGACACAACGCCATGAGCGCTGTGGGCAGTCCAACCTTTTTCCCCTCCGAAGTCGAATTCCGCCGCTGGCTGGAAGCCAACCACGCCTCTACGCCCGAACTCCTCGTCGGCTTCTGGAAGAAATCTACCGGCAAGCCCCCGATCGACTGGCCGCAGGCGCGGGATCAGGCGCTGTGTTTCGGGTGGATCGACGGGGTGCGCAAATCGCTGGGGGAGGAGGCCTACACCATCCGCTTCACGCCGCGGCGCAAGGGCAGCATCTGGAGCAAGGTCAATGTCGAGCGGTTCGCGGCATTGACCGCCGAGGGGCTGATGACCGCGGCGGGGGAGCGGGCGTACGAAGAGAATAAGCATAAGAGCGGGCTCTATTCCTACGAAAAGCCGCTGGCTTCGCTGGCCGCCGCGGAGACGAGCCTGTTCCGCAAGAACAAGGCGGCCTGGTCCTATTGGGAGGGTCAACCCGCTGGCTATCGCAAGCTTGTGCTGAACTGGATCACCACCGCGAAGAAACCCGAGACCCGGGCCAAGCGGCTCGCAACGCTAATCGAGGACTGTGGGGCCGGGAGGAGGATCGCCGGCTACGACTGGCGCAAGAAGCCATGATCATTGTCACCGCCCCCGTCTGGCTGTGGAATGCCGGCAAGGGGAGCTGGCACTTCATCACCGTCCCGCCCGAGCAGGCGCCCGAGATTCGCTTCGACAGCATGGGAATGCGGGGCGGGTTCGGGTCGGTGCGGGTCGAGGCGACGATTGGTGACGTCAGCTGGACTACGTCGCTGTTTCCCCACCGCGAGGGCGGCTACATCCTTCCACTCAAGGCAGACATCCGCCGCCGCGCGGGTATTGCTGCAGGAGACGAAGTGACGGTCGCCCTTCGCCTGGTTGCCCATCAAATGAGCCGTTGACGTGTCGTCGAAATTCGCCAGTCATGCGCCTTTATCGGGGAGGGATTGCGATGATTCGGACAATGTGTGCGGCGCTGTTGCTTGGCGCGGCGATGGCGGGGCCAGTGTCGGCCAAGGGGCCGGCCAAGGCGTTCGTCATGGTCAATGAGGAATATGGCGTTCCGGTGTTCCCTTATGACATCAAGGATCGGCCCTATACCGTGGTCGGCGAGGTCAAGGCCGGCGTGCGCAAGGCAACGATCTTCTCCAAGGATCCGTCGCAGGCCAAAATCTATCGCGAATTGTGGGAACGCGCCGAGAAATTGGGTGCCGATGCGGTGATCAACGCCAAATATGGCGACGCCCATGTCACCGCACTCAGCTGGGGCAAGGCCAACGCCACCGGCACCGCGATCAAGTTTACCGCCGCACCCGCGGTCCCGGCCGGCCAGTGAGGCTGCCGACGCCGGTTTCGACCGGCGTTCGAACGGCAGGGCTGTCGTTGCTGCTCCTCGGCCAGGTGGCCGGGGGGCAGACGATCGCGCCCGCGCCGGTCGCCGCCGAACCTGCGGTCGCCGCCGAAACCAATATTATTGCGCCCCTGGTCGCCCCGGGCTTGCGGCTGGAGCGCGATACGATCGTCAACCTGATGGTGCTGACCGAGGTCAATTCGCGCGATTCGCTGCCCGGTCACCGGTTCAAGCTGCGGGTCCACCAGCCGGTGATCGTCGGCGGACGGACGCTGATCCCCGAAGGCGCTTTGGCGTGGGGCGAGGTCGCCAGCGCCCAGCGCACCGGCGCAATCGGGCAGGCGGGGGAGCTTGGCGTGCGCTTGCTGTACGTCGATGTCGATGGCGTGCGCATTCCCCTCAGCGGCCAGCGCGCCTCGACCGGCCGCGATGCCGCCGACAAGGTGATCCTCAGTGTGCTTGGCTTTGGTATCCTCGGGCTGCTCGCCAAGGGCAATAATGCCAAGTTCAAGGCGGGCGATCTGGTCGAGGGACATGTTGCCGAGACAATGATTTTCGCGGTCGGCCAGCCGCCGGTCACAGCAGCGCCGCCGGTCACGACAGCGCCAACGGTCACGACACCGCCGACAATCGCTGCGCCATTTGTGATTGTCCCCGCCGAAGCGCCGCCAACACCGCGCTAGGCGCTTGACCTAACCCCGCACCCCATCGCGCACCGCGTCGCGCACTTCTTCCCTCAAGCCCTCTCGTATTTCGTCGCGGTCGTCGCGCGAGACGGCTTTGGCTTCGTCGGCCAGGCGATCTACCGCCAGCCTCGCGGCGTCGCGGCGCTGCTCCGCCTGAACGAGGGCGGTTTTCGGCAGTTTCTCGTCGCTCTTGGCAGTCGCCAGGCTGGCTTCGGCGCGAAGATATTCGGCGATAGTGCTGACCATCTCGCGCCGGATGACGGGATTTTGCTCGATTGGCTCGTTGTCGTCGCCGCGCGAGTCGATGCCACGCGTGGCACGATCGATGATGCGATCGACACGGCGGTCGAAATTGCGCTCTCCGCGGTCGGAGCGCTCGGTGCGATGAACTACGACATCGTCGTCGTCGAGATCGACGTCGCCCTGCACGACCATGCCCGCAAAAAGCGCCGCACCCGCAATCAGCACCGATCCGATTCGTCCCACTGTTCCGCACTCCAGCCTACTGTCTCACTGATATAAGACAGTTAGCGTCGCGAGGGAAGGGGGATATCCCTTTCTAGATTACCTTGTCGCCGAAATCCTCGTCGCGATACTGGCGCTCGCCACCGGGCGCGGCATAGCCCTCGACGCCGGGTTCGTCATCGGCTTCGCGGTTGGCATCGACGCTCCAGGGTCCGGGGCCGGCGAGCGCGATGTAGAGGAAGACGAAGCAGAACAGGATCGCCGCGTCACCGCCGTTGAGCGACGGGTAGAGCGACTTGGGGGCGTGGAACATCCAATAGGCAACCGCCATTTCACCCGACAGCAGGAATGCGACCGGGCGGCTGAAGAACCCGATCAGCAGCAACGAACCGCCGATTATCTCGAGTAGGGCGCCGAGCCATAGGATATTGCCGGGTTCGGGCGCGGGCATGCCTTCGGGCATGGGCGGGAAGCCGAACAATTTGCTCGTCCCGTGGAGCAGGAACAGCAAGGCCGCAACAATCCTCAAGACGCTCAGCGCCTGGCCCGAATATCGATCGTTAAACATGGTCATTGCTCCCCTGATTGCCCGTTGTTGCCAAGCTGCATCAGTGCCGCCGCGCTGTCAAACGCGATAGCGTAAAGACGCCGCAGCGGTGGGCCGCGACGCCTTGCGATAAACGGTCAATGGGGCAGGGGCGTTACAGGTCGACCCTGGCCTGATGTTCCTCGCCTTGTTGCTTGCCCGGATCGACGTCGAACAGCGCTTTCAGGGCGGCCGCCTTCATCGTCGCACCGGGCGTTGCTTCCCAGATGTCGGCGCTGGTGGTGTCGAAGCGGAGCAGCTGCAGGTCAGGATCGTGCTTGCCGTCCTTGTACCAGCTGGCGATGAACGGGTTCCACAGTCGGTCGATCACGGCGCGATCGCCCGACGGCACGAGCGTGCCGTGGATGTGGGCGAACAGATTGTGGCTCTTGGATGCGAAAGTCGCGACCGCGCGGCTGCTTTGGGTCACTGCCTGGCCGACTCCGTCGGACTTCGAGCCGAAGAAGTAGATCTGGCCGCCGTCATTTTTGTCGCCATCCTCGGGGACGTCGATCTGCGCGGTCATCGGGCGGGTGCGGTCGTCCTCGACGCCTTTCAGGCCGAGCATGATGAACGGGCTGTCGTCGAGCTCCTTCCAGAATTTCTTCTTCAGGGCGACTTCGGGGGATTCGTCATTGCCGAACATGGGGTGGCTCCTTGGCTGGTTCGCGCAAACAACGACCAGGGCGCCGGCCGCGTTCCGTCTAGCGGAGGCGCTTGACCATCATGCGGCCATTGTCGCCGACCCTGGTGCCGAAATTGGGCACTGCGGCGATCAGGTCGGACAAACGGGTGAAGCCGTAATTGCGGACCGCGAAACTCGACACGGCCTTGGCGCGCTGGCCCATTTCGCTGAGCGAGGCGTATCCTTCGTCATCACGCTTCGAGGCCTTGAACGCCGCCCCGAGCACCTGCAGCAGTTCGGCATCGACCTGGCGCTGCCCGCCAAGCGCCGCGGGCGCCTCCAGCGCTTCCTCTTTCTCGCTGACCAGGGCTGCAACATCGAAGAAGCGGGTGCAGCTCTGCTGGAAGCTGTGCGGGGTCTTGGTAGTGCCGAAACCGTAGACCGGCAGGCCGTCCTCCCGGATGCGCTGGGCCAGCGGCAGGAAATCGCTGTCGCTCGACATGATGCCGAAGCCGTCGACATGGCCGCGATACAGCAAATCCATGGCGTCGATCGTCATCTTCATGTCGGCCGCGCTCTTGCCCTTGACGACATCGAACTGCTGGACCGGGACGATCGAGTGTAAGCCCGACAAATTGCCCCAGCCCTTGAGGCTCGGCTTGGACCAGTTTCCATAGGCGCGGCGGATGTTGATGGTGCCCAATTCTCCAAGCACCAGAAGCACTTCGTCGAGGTGGTCGGGGCTTGCATTGTCGGCATCGATCAGCAGCGCGATGTTGAGTTCGGGTTCGAAGCTGCGATCATCGTCGTTCATCGTGAGTTCTTCCTTTAAGGCGTCATACTGCATCGGGGGCGGAACGAAAGTGCGGTTAAAGCGCTTTTGTTGCCGTGAGCGCGGGAGCGCATTGTGAAAGGTTTACCCATGAAAAAGTTCATTTTAGCAGCTACGGTCGCGTCGATCTTGCCACTCTCGGCCTGCGCGACCAATCCCAATGGTTATAACGACGGCTATAATCGGAGCAGCCAGGGAAGCCGCGCAGCGACCGGTGCGGTTGGTGGTGCGATCCTCGGCGGCGTGGCCGGCGCGATCATCCCGGGCGTCAGCACGGTCGAAGGCGCGATCGCTGGCGGAATCGCCGGTGCGGTGCTTGGTGCCGTCGTCAACAATCGCCAATATTATCGCGATACCCAGGGCTATTGCTATTACGTCGATCAGTACGGCCGTCCGATCTACGACCGGAATGTCCGCTGCTAGAATAGTTTAAGACAAAGCGTTCAGACGGGGTGGAAGGCATCTTCCACCTCGTCGAGCACATATAATCGGCCATCGGCGATCGAGAAATGGCAGCCGTGCAGCGACAGGTCATCGGTCGCCTCGCGCTCCGCGACAAACGGGAAGCTGCGCAGATTTGCCAGGCTTTCGCGGATCCCATCGAGCTCCAGCGCGGTCTGCTTGTCGGCGATCTGATCGTCGCTCAGGATCTGCTTCCGACGGCGGTCGAGGATCGAGATCCACCCATCGACGAAATTGTGGCGATGGTCATCGTCCGGACCCGCCAGCGCAGCCTTGATCCCGCCGCACGCGCCATGCCCCATGACCACGACATGCCGGACGCCAAGCCCGGTTACCCCGAATTCAATCGCCGCCGACGCCCCGTGAAGGCCGCCCCCGGTCTCGAATGGCGGCACCAGATTGGCGACGTTGCGAAGCACGAATGCTTGTCCCGGCCGAGTGTCGAAAATCGTCGCCGGATCGACCCGGCTATCGCAGCAGGCGACGATCATCACCGGCGGTTCCTGGCCGCCAGCGAGCGATTCCCAGCGCTGTCGCTCGCGCAGATATTCGTCATCGAGAAAGCGGCGATAGCCATCGAGTAATTTTCGAAATTCGGGCATCAGAAACGATCTCCGCGAACCACATCAACCAGCGAGACGGTCAGCAGCAAGCGATGACTGTCGAGCAAAGGTGCCAGCTTTTCGACGAGCAGGGCGGCGTGATCGTCCGACGCGATCGCCATCAGCAGCAATTTCGACGTCCCGGTCAGCCGGTCCTCGCTCCAGCTTCCGGTTCGACCGACCCCCGAAATCGCGGGCAGGACGGTGTGACCGTTGATCCCGCATTGAGCGAGCGCCTCCACCAGCCGCGGGAGCAAGGGCGCGTCGGCGAGGATCTCGATCCGTTTGCGAAGCACGGTGTTCATCATTTTATCCAATCATTCGCGCGACGCCGGCGATCAGCGCGATGTTGACGACGATGTTGAACGGGAAGGTGATCCCGAGCGACAT
>JBKJNP010000105.1:0-3148 GCA_046593565.1 Sphingomicrobium sp.
ACCACCTCGGGCCCGGTCACGAACATGTAGCTGCTATCCTTCACCATGAAGATGAAGTCGGTCATCGCCGGCGAGTAAACCGCGCCCCCCGCGCACGGTCCCATGATCAGGCTCAACTGCGGCACCACCCCCGACGCCAGCACGTTGCGCTGGAACACCTCGGCATAACCGCCGAGGCTCGCCACCCCTTCCTGGATCCGCGCGCCGCCGCTGTCGTTTAGCCCGATCACCGGCGCGCCGACCTTCATCGCCGCGTCCATCACCTTGCAGATTTTCTGCGCGTGCCGCTCGGACAACGACCCGCCGAACACCGTGAAATCCTGCGCGAACACATAGACAAGCCGGCCGTTGATCGTGCCGCTGCCGGTGACCACCCCGTCGCCCGGGAACTTCTGATCCTCCATCCCGAAGTCGACGCAATTATGCTCGACATACATGTCGACTTCTTCGAACGAATCGGGGTCGAGCAGGACGGACAATCGCTCGCGCGCCGTCAGTCGCCCCTTGGCATGCTGCGCCGCGATGCGCTTCTCGCCCCCGCCCAGCCGAGCCGCCGCCCGCCGCGCTTCCAGTTCGTCGATTGTCGTCGCCATGGTGCCGCGCTGCCATGGCCCGCGCGAAGCGTCAATTGGATCGGCGATAGCGCGCGTCGAACCGCGCCTCGCTTTCGGGATTGCCAACATAAGCGATCGGTCCGTCGCCGCACGCCATCTTCAATTCCTTGAGCCCGTCAAATTCCTTGTCCGGATTGGGGCCGGCCCAGACCCAAGGCTCACCGATCCGGCCCTTGGGTTTGCCGGTCCCGCGGTCAATGATCGCCAGATAGCCTTGCGCGTCGAGCCCGATCCCGGTTTCACGGCGGAATACGACCAGCGGACCTTTCACCTTGCCGCTGCCCGCGAGCCGCAAACAGCCATTGTCGAGCACTACCCGACCGCCCTCGCCCCGCTCCATCTGCAACGTCGTCGCCCGGCTCGCCGACGCAAAGCCGCGTAATAGCGGCGCGACCCGCGGATCGACCCGCGGCACCGGGTGTTCCGCCGCGAAATGCAAATTGATCGTCGCCGGTACCTCGCCCCATCCTTCGCGTGCCGCAATCGCATCATATTGGCCGCGGGTAATCGGGATCGTCATCGACACGCGCCCTGCGTTCGTATCCATGCCATGGACGTCGACGATCCCGGCGTCGCCAAATCGTTTGAGCCAAGGCGCCGCCAGCGTCCGCAATTCCGCCTCGGTATAAGCCGCCTTCGCCACCTTGAACCGCGGATTGACGCTGTAGCGCCGAAGCGTCGCTTCCGGATCGCGCTTGAAGAACAGCACATAATGCCAGTCGGGCTGATGCTCGATCCGCGCCGAAATATAATTGTCCGGCTCCAGTCGCCGAAGCCGCTCCTGCAGCCGTTCGAAAATCGGCACGAACCCCATCTGCTCCGAAATCCGCTTGCGCGCCTCGGGAATCGTCAGCCCTTCTTCCTGCGCGTACCATTCGATCGGGCCGTTATAGGTCGGTCGCTCCGACCTGACGTCGCTGGTCGGGCTCGGCGGCACCCGAGCAATGGTCGCAAAACCGCTCTTGCCAACCACCGCCCCCGGCGGAGCAGCCGCAGCCGCCACGCCAGCAGCCACGCCAAGCAGCACCACCGGCATCATCACCCACGCCAACTTCATCCCATCACTCCGCCCGACCCAAACGCGGCAATGGAAAGCTTTGCTGTTTCATGCTTTCCCTAGGCTGACCGAAAGGAGACCTATGCCAGCTGCCGAACATTGGCCCGAACGCTTGTGGATCGTCCGTCACGGCCAGAGCCAGGGCAATCTCGCTCGCGACGCGGCGGAGGAGAACGACGCGCACGTGATCGATCTCGCCATGCGCGACGTCGATGTGCCGCTGTCCGAGCTCGGCCACGCCCAGGCGACCGCCGCCGGCCTGTGGTTCGCCGCGCTCCCCGATGATCAACGCCCCGAAGTCCTGCTCAGCTCCCCCTATCTGCGCGCCCGCCAGACCGCCGAAGCGATCTGCGCCGCGGGCGGCCTCGGCGGCGGCGGCCCAGCTGGTGACTGCCGGCCGACCATCCTCGACGAGCGGCTGCGCGAACGCGAATTCGGAATCTTCGACGGCCTCACCCCGCTCGGCATCGCCGAGAAATTCCCGGAGGAAGCCGCTCACCGCGCCAAGCTCGGCAAATTCTATCACCGCGCGCCGGGCGGCGAGAGCTGGGCCGACGTCATCCTGCGGCTCCGCTCGGCGCTCAACACCATCAATTTGCAATATGCCGGCAAGCGCGTGCTGGTGGTCGGCCACCAGGTGGTGGTGATGTGCCTGCGCTACATCCTCGAGGAATTGACCGAGGACGAGTTGATGGCGCTCAACAAGCAGGGCGAATTGCTCAATTGCGGCATTTCGGCGTTCGATTTCGACACCAATGATCGCCGCTTCGGCAAGCCCAAGCTCGCTTTATGGAACCACGCCGCGCCGCTCGACCAGGCCCAGCAAACCTCCGCCCCCGACATCATGGCCGGCTCGCGCTGAAGGGACGCTGACGCTGGCGCCTCAGTCCTCGTGTTTCTCCAGCTCGTCCCCGTCCAGCTTGACTACATGGATCACGTTGGTCGACCCGCTCTTGGCAAACGGCACGCCGGCCATCACCACCATCCGTTGCCCCGCGCCGAGCAATTTATGGCGCAGCGCCATGCGCTTGGCCTTGCCGACCATTTCCTCGAAATTGCCGACGTCGCGGGTATGGACCGCATGGACCCCCCATTGCAGCCCCAGCCGCCGCGCCACCTTCAGGCTCGCGGTCATCACCAGGATCGGGACCCCCGGCCGTTCGCGTGCGATCCGCCGCGCGGTCGACCCGGACGAGGTGTAACAGGCCATCGCCCTGGCATCGATGATCTTGGCGATCGTCGCCGCGCTTTCCGACAGCGCGTCGGCGGTGGTCGCCTCGGCCGGGGTTTCGGTGAAATGGACCCGCGCCGGATAGACCGGGTCATTCTCCGCCGACCGCGCGATCCGGTCCATCATCGCCACCGCCTCGACCGGATATTGACCCGCCGCGCTTTCCGCCGAGAGCATGATCGCATCCGCGCCGTCATAGATTGCAGTCGCGACATCGCTCACTTCGGCCCGCGTCGGGGTCGGCGA
>JBKJNP010000129.1:0-7682 GCA_046593565.1 Sphingomicrobium sp.
ATCGGCGAGCCGGGGCCGGGTGACGCAATAGCGCGAGGCCTTGAGCGCGAACTGGAAATCGTCGGGCACCGACGCGGCCCATTTCTCCCACGTCGATCGCGCCTGACGCGAATAAAAGGTGCCGTTGATCTCGATCGCGCCGAACTGGCGGCTGGCGAACTCGAGCTCCTTTGACTGGGCCAGACCTTTGGGAAAGAAATCGCCGCGCCAGGGCGCGAAGCTCCAGCCGCCGATGCCGATGCGAATATCCGTCATTGATGCAGAGTGACGCGCCGGGCGCGCCGCTGCAAGTCAGTCGGCGATGAACCGGGCGACAATGTCGCGAGCCAGCCGGGCCGGGCGGCGCGTAACCGAATCGAGGCAGCACCAGGTCGACTGAACCTCGGCGAGAACTTCCTCACCGCGCTTGATGACGGTGGTGAACATCGCTCTGGCGCCGGCGGTGCCGTTGGCAACCACATCGGCCACGACCAGATCGTCGATGAACGCCGGGCGGCGGTAGGTGATCTGATGCTGCAGCGCGACCCACAAATGCCGCGTCACCGCATCGGCCGGGGCGACCGTTTCCCAGAATTTGACGACCGCGTCCTGGACCCACTTCAGATAGACGCTGTTATTGACATGACCCATGTGGTCGATGTCGTCGGGCAGGATACCGATCGAATAGTGGAATGCGCCGCTGGCCATGATCATAAGATGGCATAGCTGACATTAATGTCAATGAGGTGACGGTTGAAGAGCGGCAATATAATCATTCTGACCGGCGCGGGGATCAGCGCGGAAAGCGGGCTGCAGACGTTTCGCGCCGCCGACGGGCTGTGGGAGGGTCATAAGGTCGAGGATGTCGCGACTCCGCAGGCGTTCGAGCGCGATCCGGCGCTGGTGCATGCGTTCTACGATGCGCGGCGAGAGCGCGCTGTGGCGGTCGAGCCCAACGCCGCTCACCGAGCGCTGGCGGAGCTCGAGGCGGCATGGAGCGGCGATTTCCTGCTGGTGACCCAGAATGTCGATGCGCTTCACGAACGCGCCGGTTCGCGCAAGCTGATCCACATGCACGGCGAGCTCAACCGCGGCTGGTGCCTGGCGTGCGGCGAGCGGTTCGCGTGGCAAGGGGCGATGGGCGAGCTCGCGCCCTGCCCATCGTGCGCCGCCTCAGGCCAGGTCCGCCCTGACATCGTCTGGTTCGGCGAAATGCCCTATCAGATGGAGGCAATCGAGGCCGCGCTTCGGGCGTGCGACCTGTTCGTGTCGATTGGCACCTCGGGCGCGGTCTATCCGGCGGCGGGGTTCGTCCAGACCGCGAAATATGTCGCTGCGGCGACGCTGGAGATCAATCTGGAGCCGAGCCATGGGAGCATTTTCTTCGACGAACGGCGGTTCGGGTTGGCGGGGGTCGAAGTGCCGAGGTGGGTTGAGAAAATGCTCGCTTAATCCGCCCAGTCCAACCCAATATCCTCGTATAGCCCGCGGTCCTCGTCCCACTTGGGATTGACCTTCACGTGCAGGAACAGGTGGACCTTGCGGCCGAGGTGCTCGGCGATCGCCTCCCTCGATGCCTGGCCGATGGCCTTCAACCGCGCGCCGCCCTTGCCGACGACGATCGCTTTCTGGCTGTCGCGCTCGATCAGGATTTGCTGGTGGATGACGGTCGATCCGTCCTTGCGATCTTCCCATTTCTCGGTTTCGACCGCGGCCGAATAAGGCACTTCGGCGTGGAGCTGGAGGTAGAGCTGCTCGCGGGTCAGTTCGGCGGCGACCATGCGGTCGGTGGCGTCGGTCAGTTGGTCATCGGGGAAGTGCCACGGACCGGCGGGCATTGCCGCGGAGAGATGCGCCTTCAAATCTTCGACCCCGTCGCCGGTGGTCGAGGAGATCATGAAGATCTGCTCGGGCTTGAGCCGCTCGGCGAGCCGCTGGGCGATGGTTAACAACTGCCCCTTGTCGGCGATGACATCCTTGTTGAGGACGAGGATCTTGGGTTCGCTGCGCGCCTTGACGCCTTCAATCACTTGCTCCACCCGAGGCCCGACTTTCGCCGCGGCGTCGATCACCAGCACCAGCCGGTCGGCATCCTGCGCGCCTTCCCACGCCGCCTTGACCATCGCGCGGTCGAGCCGGCGGTGCGGCGTGAAGATCCCCGGCGTATCGACCAGCACCAGCTGCGCGTCGCCTTCGATAGCGATGCCCATCAGGCGGGCGCGAGTGGTCTGCGCCTTGGGGCTGACGATCGCGACCTTCTGCCCGACGAGCGCATTGGTGAGAGTCGATTTGCCGGCATTCGGAGCGCCGAGGATGGCGACGATGCCGCAGCGTTTTGTCATTGCATTTTTTCCAATAGAGCGATGGCGGCGGCGGTTTCGGCATCCTGTTTGGAGGAGCCCTCGGCCTCGGCCTCGCCGGCGCCGCGGATCGACACCTTGATGCGGAAAGTGGGGGCGTGGTGGAGGCCGAAACGGCTGACGGTCTCATACACCGGCGAGCCCCAATTCTTGGCCGCCGCAAGCTCCTGGAGCGCCGACTTGGGGTGGACCGGGGCGCCCTTCTGGCTGTCGAGATACGGCGACCAATTGGCGCGGATAAAGGCTTTCGCTGCGGCATAATCATGATCGAGGTAGAGCGCGCCGAGCAGGCTCTCTACCACGTCGCCGACGACATTGTCGCTGTCGGTGGCATGGTCCTCGCGCGCCTGGCGGCCGAGGCGGATGTGGGGCTGGACTGATATCGCGCGACCGACCTCGGCGCAGGTCTCGCGCGCCACCAGGGCATTGTAACGGCGGCTCATCTTGCCCTCTGGCTCGTCGGGAAAGCGCTCGTAGAGCCATTCCGCGACGGCGAGTCCGAGCACCCGGTCGCCGAGGAATTCGAGCCGCTCATAGGTCTGCTTGCCGGCGCTGCCGTGGGTCAGCGCCTGCTCGTATAGCGCCATGTCGCGCGGCGGGTGGCCGAGCGCGGCGGTGAGGAAGGCGGAGAGGGCGCTCATGGCTGGTAGCGCTTTCCGATCCGGTTGAAGCGCAGCGCGCTGATCCATGTCCAGGGTTTCCAATATGAGGCGCTGCCGTCGGTCGACCAGAAGGCCACGGCGGCGCGGCCGACCAGTCGATCGGTCGGTACGAGCCCGACCCCGCCCTCGTCGAGCGAAAAGCGGCTGTCGCGGCTGTCATCGCGATTGTCGCCCATCAGGAACAAATGGCCGGCGGGAACTTGTTTCGGGCCAAAATCGTCGGCCGATCCGCCATCGACCTGGTCGAAAGTCAGATAGGAGCGGCCGGAGGGCAGGGTCTCGCGAAAGGCGGGGTAAGTGCAGGGGTTGGCGGTCGGATCGAACCGGCACGGGCTGTTGGGGGTGATCTCAGCGGTGATGGTGCCGACGCTTTGTTTCGGAACCGGGCGGCCATTGAGGATCAGCACCCCGCCGCGCATGGCGACGGTGTCGCCCGGCAAGCCGATGACCCGCTTGACCCAGTCGGCGCCCTCGGCGTCGGGACGCTTGAAGATCACCACGTCGCCGCGCTCGGGAAGTGTCTCGAATGCGCGGCCGGGGAAGGACGGGATCTGTGCCGGAAAGCTGAAGCGCGAGAAACCGTAGGGCCATTTGGAGACGAACAGATAATCGCCGATCGCCATCGTCGGCAGCATCGACCCGGTCGGAATGCTGAACGGCGCGACGATCAGGCTGCGTAGGATCCAGGCGAATAAAGCCAGCCCGGCGAACCAGCGAATCATCGCGCCGAGAGACATTTTCTTGGGCTTGGCTTCGGGGGAAACGTCTGTGTCGGGCATCGGCGGCCTTCTTTCGGGCCGCATGGCCAAGGTCAAGCGAAACGGGCGCGCGGTCGGACGGGGATGGTTTTTGCGGGCAGGCGTTCTAAGAGAGCGGCGATGACTTCTCCGACCAGGAATGACGGCCCGTGGGCCGCGATCGACGGCCATGATGTGGCCCGGCTCGACCGTTTGTTCGAAACCGAACTCGACCGGCTGTCGCGGCTGTCGCTGGATGTTGGCGGGATGTATTTCGACTGGTCGAAAACGCATCTCGATCAGGCGCTGATCGGCAAATTCGAGGCGCTGGCCGAGGCGCAGGGCTTCGCGGCCAAGCGCGATGCACTGTTTTCGGGCGCAATCGTCAATGCCAGCGAGGGCCGCCCCGCGACCCATGTCGCCGAGCGCGGCCAGGGCGCACCCGAGGACGTGCGGCAAGCGGCGGCGTTTCACCAGCGGATGCGGTCGCTGGTCGATGCGATCGAGGGCGGGGCGTTCGGCGAGGTCCACGGCGTACTGCACATCGGCATCGGCGGGTCGGCCCTAGGGCCCGAGCTGCTGCTCGACGCGCTGGGCCGCGATATTGGCAATTACGGAGTCAGCATCCTCAGCAACATTGACGGACAGGCGGTCGACGATGCGACCGACCCGCTCGACCCCGAATCGACGTTGATCGTGGCGGTGTCGAAGACCTTTTCCACCGCCGAGACGTTGATGAATGTCCGCGCGGCGATCGCGTGGATGCAGGAATCGGGGGTCGAGGATCCGTTCGGGCGGGTGATCGCGGTCACCGCCAATCCGCAGGCGGCGATCGAGTTCGGGATCGACGAGACCCGCATCCTGCCATTCGGCGAGGGCGTCGGCGGGCGCTATTCGATGTGGTCGTCGGTCGGTTTTTCGGTTGCGCTGGCGCTGGGCTGGGAAGCGTTCGAGGAATTGCTCGAGGGTGCGGCGACAATGGATCGCCATTTCCGGCTGGCCGAGCCGTCCGCCAATGCGCCTTTGCTCGCGGCGTTTGCCGATTTGACCTATTCGCAGCGACTGAAGTGCGAGACTCGCGCCGTGTTTGCCTATGACGAACGGCTGCGGTTGCTGCCGTCCTATCTGCAGCAGCTGGAGATGGAGTCGAACGGCAAGTCGGTCACCGCCGATGCCGAGGCGCTCGAACGGCCAAGCGGGATGATCACGTGGGGCGGGACGGGGACCGATGCCCAGCATGCGGTGTTCCAGTTGCTCCACCAGGGAACGCATCTGGTGCCGGTCGAATTCGTTGGGGTGACCGAGGCCGAGGACGGGCAGGACCCGGCCCACCACCGTGCGCTGCTGCTCAACGCTTTTGCGCAGGGCGCGGCGCTGATGGCGGGGGACAAATCGGAAGACGGCACCAAGAATTTCCCTGGCAATCGCCCGTCATCGACGATCTTGCTCGAGCGGCTCGATGCGCGGACGCTTGGCGCCTTGGTGGCGTTTTACGAGCACCGGACTTTTGCCAATGCGGTGATGCTGGGAATCAATCCATTCGACCAGTTCGGGGTCGAGCTTGGCAAAAGGCTGGCGCGCGAACTGGACGATCCCGAGCATCGCGAGCGTTTCGATGGTTCGACGCGGGCACTGATCGAGAAAGCGGGACTGTAAATGGCCGACTATGACCTGATCGTGATCGGCGCCGGATCGGGCGGGGTGCGCGCGGCGCGAGTGGCGGCGGCGCATGGCGCGAAAGTGGCGATCTGCGAAGAATATAAGGTTGGCGGGACGTGCGTGATCCGCGGCTGTGTGCCGAAGAAATTGCTGGTTTACGGAGCGCATTTTGCCGAGGATTTGAACGATGCGGCGATGTTCGGGTGGGACATTGCAACCTGCCAGTTCAACTGGCCGGTGCTGCGCGACAATGTACTGGCCGAGGTCGGGCGGCTGGAGGGGCTGTACGAGGAGACCCTGGCCAATCACGATGTGACGATTTTCCATGAGCGGGCGGAGATTATCGGGCCGAACGAAGTGCGGCTGGCGTCGGGTTCGCGTCACACTGCGAGCATCATATGCGTGGCGACCGGGGCGAACCCGCTGATGCCCGAATTTCCGGGAGCCGAGCACGCGATCAGCTCGAATGAAGTGTTTCATCTCAATGACTTACCGAAGCGCATCGTAATCGCGGGCGGCGGCTATATCGCCAATGAATTCGCCGGCATCTTCCACCAGTTCGGAAGTCACGTGACAATCGTCAACCGCAGCGACGCGATTCTGCGCGGCTATGACGAGCAGCTCCGCGACCGCCTGCTCCAGATCAGCCTGGCCAAGGGGATCGACTTCAAGTTCAACTCGACCTTCAACAGCATCGAGCGACAGGAGAACGGATCGCTCAAGATCGACATGGAGGGATGCGACGATCTGGAGGCGGACGAGGTGTTGTTCGCGATCGGGCGACGGCCCAATGTCGCGGGATTGGGATTGGAAACGGCGGGGGTCGCGCTGGGCGACAATTTAGAGATCAAAGTTGACGCCAACAATCGCACCAACGTGCCGTCGATCTACGCCATCGGCGACGTCACCGACCGCGTGCAACTGACCCCCGTCGCTATCCGCGAAGGGCAGGCGTTCGCCGATAGCGTGTTCGGCAACAAGCCGACGCGGGTCGATTATGACAATATCCCGAGCGCGGTGTTCAGCCATCCGCCGCTGGCCGGAGTCGGCATGACCGAAAGCGAGGCGCGCAACAAACTGGGTTCGGTGCGTATCTATACCTCGGACTTCCGGCCGATGAAAAATGTGCTGGCCGGGCGCAACGAGCGCTCGCTGTACAAACTGGTGGTCGACGAGACGACCGACGAGGTAGTCGGGGTGCACATGATCGGGCCCGATGCGCCCGAACTGCTGCAAGTCGCGGCGATCGCGGTCAAGGCGGGGCTGAAGAAGGCCGATTTCGACGCGACCGTGGCGCTGCATCCGAGCATGGCCGAAGAATTGGTGTTGATGCGGTGAGGGCGCGCGAGGGGGATAATTCCTCCCCAGCATGGGGAGGTGGCAGCCGCAGGCTGACGGAGGGGGTTTGCCACGTGGCGCTCCCCCTCCACCATGCTTCGCTGGTCCCCCTCCCCATGCTGGGGAGGAATTAGAATGACGGACGTCATCATCATCGGCGGGGGGCATAACGGGCTTACCTGCGCTTATTATCTCGCCAAGCGGGGGCTGAAGGTCACCATCCTCGAGGCCGCGGACAAGGTTGGCGGGGCGGCGGTTACCGACGAATTTCATCCGGGGTTCCGCAACTCGGCGGCGAGCTACACGGTGTCGTTGCTGCAGCCCAAGGTGATCAAGGACATGGGGCTGGAGCGGCACGGGCTACAAGTCGTGCTGCGCAAGAAGGATAATTTCCTTCCCGACGGCAAGGGCAAGTATTTGCTGACCGGGCGCGACGGAGCGACGCGGGCGGATATCGTGCGGCATCACGCGGCCGATGGCGCGTCGTACGACCGCTACAACGCCGATCTCGAGGTGGTCGTCCGGCTGGTCAAGAAATGGATCTTGCGCGCGCCGCCGGGGGCCGGGGCGGGTTTGCGCGGCTGGCCGGCGCTGGTGGCGATGGGCAAGGATCTGGTCGGCCTCAGCACCGCCGAAGTGCGCACGGTGCACGAGTTTGCGACCAAGAGCGCGGGCGACATCCTCGATCGCTATTTCGAGGGCGAGATGGCCAAGGCGCTGTTCGCGTTCGACGGGATCGTTGGCAATTTCGCGTCGCCCTACACGCCGGGGACGGCCTACGTCCTGCTCCATCATTTGTTCGGCGAGGCGGCCGGCGTGGCCGGGGCGTGGGGCCATGCGATCGGCGGGATGGGCGCGATCACGCAGGCGATGGCGAAAGCGTGCCGCGAGGCGGGGGTCGACATCGTGCTTGGCGCAGCCGTCAGCGAGGTGATCGTCGACAAGGG
>JBKJNP010000199.1:0-6102 GCA_046593565.1 Sphingomicrobium sp.
CCCGCGCTGCGGTCGAGGAAGGTATCGTCCCCGGCGGCGGTACGGCGTTGCTCTACGCGACCAAGGCGCTCGAGGGGATGAAGGGCGTCAACGACGACCAGACCCGCGGTATCGATATCGTCCGCAAGGCGCTCTACGCGCCGGTCCGCCAGATCGCGCAGAATGCCGGTCATGACGGAGCGGTGATCTCGGGCAAATTGCTCGAAGGCAACGATCCGACCCAGGGCTTCAACGCCCAGACCGAGGTGTACGAAAACCTCGTCACCGCCGGCGTGATCGACCCGACCAAGGTCGTTCGCACCGCGCTCCAGGACGCGGCCTCCGTCGCCGGCCTGCTGATCACCACCGAAGCGGCGGTCAGCGAATTGCCCGACGACAAGCCGGCAATGCCGATGGGCGGCGGCGGAATGGGCGGCATGGGCGGAATGGATTTCTAAGCCAAAGCGGCCTGACTTAGCGAAGCGGACCGAAAGGTCCGTTAGCTAAGTCAGGACTCGCTGAAGGCGCGGCTGGCGGGGCTTACGGCCCTCAGGCCGAAAGAACCCGTCCAACGTCAGCACGGGCTTTGCCCGTGCCCTTCCACCTAAACCTACAAAAAAGGGTCGGCGTCCCCCGGGGCGCCGGCCCTTCTATTTCGCCCAGCCTTCGCTCGCCGGTTCCAACCCCGCCAGAAACGCTGCAGCACTTGCCCGATACGCCTCGCGCACTTCAGGTTTCATGCGGTCCCAATTGGCGTACATCTGGACCATCCGCCGGTTGCGCCGGAAGCGCCGCTCGTGTCGTGCAAGGAAGTCCCAGTAGAGCGCGTTGAACGGGCAGGCATCCGGCCCCGTCTTTTGCTTCACATCGTAGCGGCAGCGCCCGCAATGGTCCGACATGCGGTTGATATAGGCGCCGCCGCCGGCATAGGGCTTGGTCGCCAGCCGCCCGCCATCGGCATGCTGGCTCATCCCGATGACGTTGGGCAACTCGACCCATTCATAGGCATCGACGTAGACCACCAGAAACCAGTCGGCGACGTCCTGCGGCCGCACTCCGGCGAGCATTGCGAAATTGCCCAGCACCATCAGCCGCTGGATGTGATGCGCATAGCCATGATCGCGGGTGTTGCGCACCGCTTCCGCCATGCAATGCATGTCGGTTTCGCCGGTCCAGTAAAATTCGGGCAGCGGCCGCGTCGCCTCCAGCGCATTGGCCTCCGCCACCTCGGGCATTTCCAGCCAATAATAGCCACGGACATATTCGCGCCAGCCGATTATCTGGCGGATAAAGCCTTCGGCTGCATTGAGCGGAACCGTCCCCGCCGCATACGCCTCGGCGGCCGCGGTTGCGACCTCCAACGGCGTCAGCAGTCCCAGATTGATCGCCGGGCTCAGCCAGCTGTGAAACAGCCAGTCCTGACCGGTCACCATCGCATCCTGATAGGTACCGAAGTCGGGCAGGGCCGTGCGCACGAAATGGGCCAGCGCTTGGCCCGCCTGTGCCGCGGTGACTGGCAGCGCGAACTTCTCCAGCCGCCCGAAATGCCCGCCGAACCGCGTTGCGACCATCGCCAGCACGTCATCGGTGGTCTCATCCGGCTCAAAATGCATCGGCTCGGGATAATTGACCCCGCGCTTGGGCGGCGCGCGATTGTCCTTGTCCATGTTCCACACGCCGCCTTCGGGCTTGCCATCGGCGGTCATCAGCAGCCCGGTCTTGCGCCGCATGTCGCGATAGAAAAACTCCATCGTCAGCTCGTTCCGCGCCTGCGCCCAGGTCTGGAATTCCAGCGTCGAGCAGATGAATCGATCATCGGGCAGCACCTCGACCGGTACGCCGCAAGCCCGCGCCCAGCCGTCGATCATGGTCCTCACTCGCCATTCGCCCGGCTCGACGATCCGGATCGCGCTGGCGCCGTGCCGCCCCACCGCGCGCTTCACCTCGCCGGTAAAGCTGCCCGTATTTGAGGGATCGTCCAGCCGCACATAATCGACAGTCCAGCCATTGGCCCGCAACTCCTCCGCGAAATGCCGCATCGCCGACAGGATCAGCGCAATCTTGCGCTGGTGATGGCGGACGTAAGTGGTCTCCTGGGCCACCTCCATCATCAGCACTACCGCCTCCGCTCGATCGACCTCGCGCAGCGATGCCAGGCTGTGGGACAATTGATCGCCGAGCAATGGGATGAGGATGGTCACTAGGCTTGATAACGCCGCGTTGGCCGATCCGATACCGACGACTTGCTTGCATGGCGCGCACCGCTCCGCGATGCTTCGCGCATGCCAAAGATGGTCAAGAAGAGCGACCTACCCACCAAAATCTGTGCCGCCTGTGGCCTGCCCTTCGCTTGGCGCAAGAAATGGGCGCGCGACTGGGACCGCGTAAAATATTGTTCTGATCGCTGCCGGGGGACGAAGAGCTAGACGCGGTCGCTACCGTGCCTCGTTTCCAGATTCGTTAAGCATCGCCTCCGCCTCATCAAGCTGACGATTCTCTTCGGCTGTGGGCGCGGGCGGGCGATCCTGCGAGCAAGCGGTGAGTAGGAGGGCGAGGGTCCCCATCCCAATTTTCGTCATTGCGAGCATAGCGAAGCAATCCGGTTCTTTTGTCTCAGCTGGATTGCCGCGTTGCTGCGCTCCTCGCAATGACGGCGCAATAAAAAAGGGGCCGCCCGGTTTCCCGGACGGCCCCTCTTTTGCTGCACCTGCCCTAGGGCAGGCACGCGACATTACATCGCGTTGTTGGCAACCGCCGCGTTGGCGGCTTCGTTTTCCGTGACAACGGCATTGTCGACGGCGTTGCCGCCGGCGTCGAGCGCATTGTCGACCGAGTTCGCAGCCGCTGCGGTGTCCGCATTGGCTTCGGTCTCGATGGTGTTCAGCGTGCTGGTGTTGTTGTCGGCAGCGTTATCCTGGCACGCGGCGAGGCCGAGCGCGAGGACCGCAACGGTCAGTGCAATCTTCTTCATGATCGTTCCATTCCATCAATTGTGCCGCTTTCGCGGCACTAGGGCTCGGCCTGCCGCAATAATCGGTCAGGCCAGCGCGCGGATGTATAGGCACCTTGGCCATTGCGCAATCGGGATTCCGCTACCGGGTGATTTTTATGCAGCCGCCCCTCAGCCGCCTCTCTACTTCGTTGACGGATATAAAGAATTCTTTATATCTTGTGCCAGATGACGCCAGAGATCGCCCTTGCCGCCTCTAAAAGCCTGCCGCTGGCGGAGCTGTTCCAGGCGCTTGCCGATCCGTCGCGGCTTCGCATCGTCGCATTGCTCCGCTCGATGGAATTGTCGGTCGGCGAACTGGCGCAAGTGCTCGGGCAAAGCCAGCCGCGGGTCTCGCGTCACGTCAAGATCCTCGCCGATTCGCGGCTGATCGACCGCCACAAGGAAGGCAGCTGGGTATTTCTCGCGCTGACAGGCGGGCCGCGCACGGCCGCGTTGGTTGAGCTGATCGATCAGTGCCTCGACGCGGAAAGTCGCGCCCTGCTCGACGCCGATGCGGTGCGCCTCGCCGCGGTGCGCGCCGACCGCGCGGAGGCCGCCGCGCGCTATTTCGCCGCCCATGCCGAGGCGTGGGACACGATCCGCTCGCTCCACGTCCCCGAAAGCGCGGTCGAGCGCGCCATTGCGGCGGCGCTCGCGGATCGCCCGCTCGGCACCTTGCTCGACATCGGCACCGGCACCGGGCGGATGATCGAATTGCTCGGCCCCGATGCCGCCCAGGCGCTCGGCGTCGACCGCTCGTCGGAAATGCTTCGCGTCGCGCGGGTCAAGCTCGACAAGGCCGGGATCGCCGACGCCACCCTGCGCCAGGCCGACATGTATGCCCTGCCGCTGGCCGCGAGCAGCGCCGACAGCATCATCATTCATCAGGTGCTGCACTATGCCCACACCCCCGCGGCGGCGATTGCCGAGGCGGCGCGAGTGCTGCGCCCGGGCGGCCGCTTGCTGGTGGTCGATTTCGCGGCGCACGAGCGTGAGGATCTGCGCTCGACCGACGCCCACCTCCGCCTCGGTTTCTCGGACGAGGCGATTGCCGGCTGGTTCGCCGCCGCCGGGCTCGACCTCGATCTGACTGAACATCTCACTGGCGGCGAGCTCACCGTCACCCTGTGGCGCGGCTCGAAAAGCGCCGCATTCGAAAGAAAAGCCGCATGAACCCGCGCTCCGCCTCCGCGCTCGTCCAGCATGCGCCTTTATTCGCCGAGGCACGCGGCGACATCGCCGTCAGCTTCGAATTCTTCCCGCCCAAGTCCGAAGCCATGGCCGCCACCCTGTGGCAATCGATCGAGACGCTCGCACCGCTCAATCCCCGCTTCGTTAGCGTGACCTACGGGGCAGGGGGATCGACCCGCGAGCGGACCCACCAGACGGTCGAGCGGATTGTCCGCGAAACGAACATTCCGGCTGCGGCGCACCTCACCTGTGTCGATGCGACGCGGGACGAGGTAGATTCAATTGCGCGGGCTTATTGGGAGGTCGGGGTGCGCCATATCGTGGCGATCCGCGGCGATCCGCCCGAGCGCGGTGCCAAGTTCGAGCCGCATCCGGGCGGCTATCGCAATGCGGTCGAGTTGGTGGCCGGTCTCAAGCGCGTCGCGCCATTCGAGATTTCGGTCGCGGCTTTTCCCGAATGTCATCCGGAATCGCCGAGCGTGACCGCCGATCTCGATAATCTCAAGCGCAAGATCGACGCCGGCGCCGACCGGGCCACCACGCAATTCTTCTTCGATCCGGAATGCTTCTTCCGCTTTCGCGACAAGGTCGCGGCAGCCGGGATGGACATCGAAATCCTGCCGGGCATCATGCCGGTAACCAATTTTGCAGCGATCAACCGGATGGCGGCAATGAACGGATCGTCCGTGCCGGATTGGGTAGGACGCTTGTTCGAGGGGCTGGACGACCTCCCCGCCGCACGGCAGCTCGTCGCCGCCACCGTCGCCGCCGAATTGTGCGGCCAGCTTTATGCCGGCGGGGTGCGCCATTTCCACTTCTACACCCTCAACCGCGCCGAGTTGGCTTATGCCATCTGCCACCTGTTGGGTGTTCGCGCGAAACAAGCCGCATGACCGCCGCCGACACCTTCCGCGCCGAGGCCACGCGCCGCATCCTGGTCAAGGATGGCGCTTACGGCACCATGATCCAGGCCGAGAAACTGGCCGAGGCCGACTATCGCGGCGACCTGTCGTTCACGCTCGACCAGCGCGGCAATAACGATCTCCTCAACCTCACCCGCCCCGATTTGATCGCCGCCATCTGCCAGCGGTTCGTCGATGCCGGCGCGGACCTGCTCGCGACCAACACCTTCAACGCCACTTCGATCAGCCAGTCCGATTACGGGCCCGAAGCGGTCGCGCTGGCCGACGAGATGAACCGCGCCTCGGCCCGCATCATCCGCTCAGTCACCGACGCCGCCACCGCTGCCGACGGGCGTCCGCGCTGGGTCGCGGGGGCGATCGGCCCGACCAACAAGACCCTGTCCTTATCGCCAAAAGTCGACGATCCGGGCTTCCGCGAAGTCGATTATGACGGCGTCAAAGCCGCCTACCGCCAGCAGGTCGATGCCCTGCTCGACGGCGGGGTCGATTTCATCCTGGTCGAGACGGTGTTCGACACGCTCAATGCCAAGGCCGCGATCATGGCGGTGATCGAGGCTGGCAACGCGCTCGGCCGCGTGCTTCCGATCATGGTCTCGATGACGCTGACCGATTTGTCGGGCCGCAACCTTTCGGGCCATACGGTCGAGGCGTTCTGGGCCAGCGTCCGCCACGCCCGCCCGCTGACCATCGGCCTCAATTGCTCGTTCGGTGCGGCGCAACTCCGCCCGCACCTCGCGTCGCTGTCCGACAAGGCCGAGACATTGATCATGGCCTATCCCAACGCCGGCCTCCCCAATGATCTCGGCGACTATGACGAAGCGGCGCACGAAACCGCGCGGCAGGTATCCGAATGGGTCGCTGACGGACTGGTCAACGTGGTCGGCGGCTGCTGCGGCACGACCCCCGCCCACATCGCCGCGATCGCCCAGGAAATCGCTGGAAAGCCGCCCCGCGTGAGCGCCGAAAAGCCCGGGCTGACCATGCTCGCCGGGCTTGAGCCGATGATCCTCGCCGCAT